>JBDSCV010000107.1:0-7669 GCA_039920905.1 Pyrinomonadaceae bacterium | reverse complement strand
CGTTACCGTAACCTTCTCATTGATTGGAGCCAGACTGAGATCGAAGTCGATAATTACAGCATTTTCACCAGTGATTTCGACCGTCCTGACGACGTCGGAAACACGATCAAGATGTGCAATGATCTGAAACCTGCCGACCGGTATGTTTTTAATTTCGTAAGTTCCGTCCTCGGCAGCACTCACGGTTTTCTTTAATTCCGCAACGGTAATTGAGGCATTTCTAGCAGCAACTCCTGAGTGTGCGATCCTAACGGTTCCCCGAACAGTTCTCATCTGATCCAATGTCTGCCCGAAAGCGGCGTTGGATAAGCTCAACATAACAAACACAAATAAATAAAGGGCTTTAGTCTGCATATTTCTTTAACCTCTCACGGGTTTTTATTAAAATTAATATCTAATGAATATGAAATGCATTTTCAATAAGAAATTATAATAGTTACAGGGTTCTGTAATTGTCAAGCGACGCGCAACCTCCTAATTCGTTTTTACTAAAATTTGATCGGGGACTACCATGAAATGGGTATGGCCAGTTACAGGATTTTTTATTCACCGTATTATTACGCCGATATTGGCGAGGGGCATGTGTTTCCGATCAGAAAATTTGAGATCGCAAAGGATATTCTGCTTGCCGAAGGAACGCTCTCGCCCGATGAGATCGTGGGGCCTGAGGCGGTCGATCGGGCTGATCTGCTGCTTGTACATACCGAGGACTACGTCACTCGATTGATCGAAGGGCGGTTAACGGCGAAGGAGATTCGCAATCTTGGATTGCCATGGTCCGAGGCATTGGTGCGAAGGTCGTTTCACGCGATCTCCGGGACGATAAATGCTTCGCGTAAGTCGTTGATCAACGGCATCGCGTCAAATCTTGCTGGCGGGACGCATCACGCTTATCCGGATCGCGGCGAAGGGTTTTGCGTATTGAACGATGTCGCGGTGGCGATCCGCGTGCTTCAACGGGAGAACTTGGCGTCGACATTTTTGATAATAGACCTCGACGTTCATCAGGGAAACGGAACGGCATTTATTTTTCAAAATTCGCCGGAGGTTTTTACATTTTCGATGCATGGAGCCAAAAACTATCCGCTTTTTAAGGAGACATCAAGGCTCGACATCGAGCTCGCGGACGGCACGGCTGATGACGAATATCTCGAAACGCTCGAACACGCGCTGCCGCGTTTGCGGCTGCACGACGCCGATATTATCTTCTACCTGGCCGGTGCTGATCCGTTTGAGCACGACCGCCTTGGGCGTTTGAAACTTAGCAAAGACGGCCTGCGGCGCCGTGACGAGACTGTTCTACGGTTTGCCCGCGAAAATGAAATTCCGATTGTAACGACGATGAGCGGCGGTTATGCCGAAGAGATCAGCGATATCGTGGATATTCATTGCAATACTATACGGGCGGTGAAATCGGTGTTTTTCGATGTACGACAGGCTACCTAGCCTGCCGATGAACTATGGGTTCATCCAAACTGAGTGGTTAGCAACAAAGCGATACGCTCGGCAGCCTGTCGTACATATATGCAGTCCCTAACCTACGGCCAACTGATTCGCGGAAACCGGAATTTTCGCAATCTGCTCGCCGGGCAATTTATTTCAGAACTTGGAAACTGGTTTAATTTTATTGCCGGTTTGGGGCTCGTGCGCCTTGTTTCGGGGGCTTCTCCTACGGCGGCGGGGTTATTTTTTGTCGCGCGCCTTCTGCCGTTTGCGTTGATGTCGCCGATCGCGGGGACGTTTGTGGACCGATTTTCGCGGCGGACGGTGATGATCGCCACCGACCTTTTACGCTCGGTTCTGGCGCTGTCGTTTCTGCTAGTGACGAACGCCGAAAATCTCTGGATCGCCTATCTGACCACGGTACTGCTGCACACATTTGGAGCGTTTTTTGACGGAGCAAAAAACGCCGCGACGCCGAATCTCGCGGGAAAGGAAGGCTTGCTGGCGGCGACGGCCCTGATGTTTTCGACGCGATTTCTCCTGATGGCGGTCGGTTCGGCGCTTGGTGGCTGGGCGGCGGCGGTTTTTGGTTATCAGGTCGCGTTTATTATTAACGCGGCGTCGTTTTTGATCTCGGCGTGGACGGTTTGGCTCATCCCGGAAGAGGCGACGCGGGAACTTGACGCCGAGATGCTGGGACGCGGAGACGCGGGGATTTTGGCCGGTCGAGAGTCGTTTCTAACCGAATTAAAAGAAGGGTTTCGATATGCGGTATCGAACCATTTCGCGTTTACGATCCTGCTAATGAACGTCATCTGGGCGACGGGCGGAGGGTCGATCAATATTATTTTTGAGCGTATCGGCGGCGTGCATTTCGCGGACAAGGAAGGCTGGAATCCAGATGTCGCGGTCGCTCTGTTGTGGACGGCAACCGGGCTTGGTCTGACGTTGGGGATGCTCATTGCCCACCGCACATCGATCTATCTCGACCGCAAAAACCGGAATCGCGGCTTTATCGGGTGGACATTGATAATACACGGTATTTTATTTTCGGCGGCGGCATTTATGCCAAGGCTTTGGATGTTTGCCGTGATCGTGTTTATTTCGCGGGCGATCGTAGGCGTCGAATACGCGGTGCAGGAGACGATGTTTCAACGGAGGCTGCCGGATTATATTCGCGGCCGCATCTCGACGCTTGATCGCGGAGCAGAACTGACGATGTTCGGGATAATGAGCTACGCTGCTGGCGGGCTGATGTTTTATATTACGCCGCAGACGCTGACTGTGATCTCTGGACTTTTGTCGGCTTTGGCCGGAGTTGTTTGGTTTGTGAGGCAGGGGCGAGGGACGAGGAATGTGGGATGAGGACAACCAAGCCCTTTTCCCTCGCCCCTTGTCCCTTTCTCTACGCTGTAATAATAACGGCCTTTGTTCCCGTTAATTCAGAAAAATCTTTTGTATAAACCGCATCGACGCGGCGGATGCTGCCGATGGTTTCAGTGATGTCCTGAGTCTGGATAAAGCCATCTTCGACATGGGCGAGGGCCCAGTTTTTTATGTGTGAGGCACGACGCAGGGTGTCTTCTAAGAGGTGCAGGTATTGCGATTTTGTCTCGGTCGCCGCCCCGAGTTTGCCGCGAAGTCCAGATTCCAGATCGTCCCAGAAATCATCGCCGCCGCGAAGCCATTCTTCGCGCCAAGCGCCCCGTCCAAGATGGACCTTCACTCCCTGAGCATGAGCGGCTGGCAGGCGAAGAAACATCAGGTCTACCGGCGTTTCCGAGATAAAATCATCCGCCGTCTTGTTGTGGCACGTATTGTTTTGCCCGTTGTTAAATGTCTCGGGCTGGATCGACCACAAACGCCGAAATACGTGAGAGAGCGGCTGCCGTAGCTCGCGAGTGTCTTCCTTAAATGAAAACACATAATCACCCGTCGAAAGAGCGATACTCGATGCAATGGCCTTGGCTAGCGGGGTTTGCAGACGGTCGATGTTTCGCTTGACATTATCGAACCACCACGAATCCGTTTCAGAAAACCAAGTCGTAAGTGCTTGATTATGAAGCCGGTAACCCGGAACATACGCGTCATCAAGGACAATATTTACTTCGTCCGTGGACAGCCGCTCCCCGCCGTTTACTATCTGAGCAAAGGAACGTGTCCAAGCCGACTGGAGCGGATCGTTGGCCGCGACACGAACGCTCCAGCGTTTTAGATATGCACCCAAAGCAGGCGACGCGGTAAAGGGCAAAGCGACGGAGTCAAAGGTTAGTCGCCGCAAAACATTGAGATCGAATGCGAGCCAGCTCTTCGGTGTGATTTTTGTTTGACCGTGCATATTAGTCAGTAGTTAATTGTCGGTAACAAATCGTCGGATCAATTTCTAAATGACAACTGACAACTCGCTAAATTTTGCCGGCTGGACCTCAAGAAATGCTCTCACAACGGCCGGGTCAAATTCGATCCCAGCCCATTCGGCCATATATTTTCTTGCTGCTTCGATGGCCAGGGCTCCCTTGTGTGGGCGGACCGAGGTCAAGGCCGCATAAGTGTCGGCGACGCGCAGAATGCGAGCGGCGAGCGGCGTTTGTTCGGTTTCGAGGCCGTCGGGATAACCGTTGCCGTTCCACCATTCATGATGCCAGCGGACGATAAGCTGTACGCCGCGCGGTAGGCCCAGCTTAGCAGTTTCCTGTTCGCCGATGACCGGATGCCGCTGGAGGTCGAGACGTTCTTCGGAGGTGAGAACACGCGGCGCACCGATATATTCACGGTTCATTGATAATTCACCGATGTCATGCAAAAAGGCGGCTTGCTGCAGAAAAAATCGGTCCCTCGACGCTAAATTAAACGCCGCACCGAGCGAATCGGCAATCGAAGCGATCCGTCCGCCGTGCGCATCAACATAACCTTCGAACTTGTCCGTTTGGACTGAAATTCGCAGTAATCTTTCTTCTGTTTCAGTTCTCTCGGCGAGTATGCTCTGCACCATATTAGTTTAGGAGTTCAAGGTTCAAAGTTCAAAGTTCAAAGAGGGTATTGGGATTTTGGTTTTCGATCTTTCGTCTTGGTCTTAGATTTAATAACCGACTTCACTATGAACCAAAAATCCAAAACCAAAAGCCAAAAACCTAAGTCTTTAGACTTTCAAGCAGCTCGCGAGCCTCGCGGTTGCTCGGGAACACGGCGAGGAGCCGGGTTAATTCTCCTTCAGCCCTTTTTAACAGGTTGAATTGGATAAAGAATTCTGCGAGCAGAATGCGAAACGTCGGGTTGTTCGGATCGAGTTTGAGAGCGCTCTGCATCTCAGATTCGGCCGTGTGCCGCTGCTTTGCATCCGATGACAGGGCTTTGCCGTAATATGCGTGATAGCGGGCATTTTTCGGTGCGAAATGGACCGCTCGGGCAATGTGCGGCAGAGCGTCCTGATGTTCGTTTTCCATCAGCAAGCTAAACCCACGCTCAAAGTTTTGTTCGGCCTGCTCAATTCTTACGTCATGTTCACCTGCCTTGTTGGCGGCGAGCCGTTTTTCCCGTTCGGCAAGTTCCTTGCGCATCCGGTAATCGTAAACTTCGCGGGTTTCGACGTTTTTTAGGGTCTCGTGAGCCTGCGCGAGTTCCGTAAAAGCGTGTTGGATCCGTTTGAGCGTTCACCGCCTTTGGCGTGATAACGGTCGGGATGAAACATTCTCACCATCGAGAAATACTCCCGTTTTAACTCGTCTGCTTCAGCCTTAATATCGACGCCGAGGATGTCATAATGGGTTGCGGCATTTTCGACGCGTTCGAGATATTCTTCGAGCGTTATCACGATTTCGGGTTCTTTCGGAGGAGCCTTTGCAGCTACGACAGAAGTTTCGTCGATCACCGGTTCGGGAGCATCATGGAGCCTGGCCTCGGTTTTGAGTTCGAGTCTTGTATTTTTCATGGCGGCGACCGTGCCAAAAGAAAAGGCCGGCTGCCAGTCATTTCTGGTGAGCATACCGCCGAGCCAGAGGGTATATATCGCTTGCAACGCTGCGGATTCGGACATAGCGGCAACGCTGACCAATCCGGCGGCGGTTAGTGTCCGATCGTTGGAACGCGAGTGAACAAACCCTTCGTCGGGTGTTAGGCTCACATCGGTTTCGAGCATCTCAGGCCGGCTAAAACGCTCTTCGAGGCTGCGAAAGCGGCCGAGCATTTTATCCACCGCCAAACAGCGTCCGTAATCGACCAGCAGAGCAGTAGTATTTACTTTGAATGCAAGACCGTCGCGGATGCGGGCGAGCGAACTGAACGTCCATTCGCCCGTCTCCCATGCGAAAATATCAACAAGAATACCCTCGATCTGCTCAGCGAAGAGCTTATCGGAGTCAGTTTTGGCCAAGAATTTTTTGTCTCGGAGAAACGCCGCCAATTCCAGATCATTAGTAAAATTTGGAATCTGTGTGAGGTCGTCTTTGCTCAGTTTATTTTGACGGAGGAGAATGTCGAAGAGGCGCGATGCTCTGGCGTTCGAGAACGCAAAAACCCCCACGCTGCCGCCCTTAAAATAAACTACACATTTTCTGTCCTTGTCCGAAATGCGCAGCGATCCGTTGAGCCGGGCCTGACGAATTTCGGCCATCAGTTCGGCAAACGTGTGCGCGAAAAAACTTCGTTTTATTTCGAGTTCAGTTTGCGGAGTCATTGATCGTGAAGCGGGCGACGCGGAACGGCCATGAGAGACCACTTAAATCTTATCAAATCGCGGCGGGAAAAGTAAGCGGTATTTTTCGCGTTTCGCAGCGTGATTTGATAGCATTTGAAACGTTCGCCGCCGAAGAAAATGGAGAAAACAATTGAAATCCGTGAGTGCGCCACACTCGAAGAACTCGCCGGTTGCCTAGAGCTTCAACGCGAAGTGTTTGCTTTGCCGGACGTCGAACTATCGCCGGTTCGGCATTTTATCGTCACAAAAAACGCGGGCGGTTTTACGCTCGGAGCGTATTACGGCGACAAGCTGGCTGGTTTTGTGTTGAGCGTGCCTGCTTTTTTACGCGGTGAACATGCGTTTTATTCGCACATGACAGGCGTCAGAGCCGAGTATCAAAGCCACGGCATTGGTGCAAGATTGAAATGGGCGCAACGAAATCAGGCTTTGGCCGAGGGCGTCAAATATATCAAATGGACATTTGAGCCGGTAAAAGCGCGAAATGCCTATTTTAACCTGGAAAAGCTCGGAGCGACAGTTTGTGAATATCAGGAGAATTTTTACGGCACCGACTACGGTACAGCGCCTGAGACTGCAGGCGAGAAATTTGGGCTCGCGAGCGACCGATTATTTGCCGAATGGCATCTGGAAAGCCCTAAAGTTAAGGCTTTGGCGGCGGGCAAGAGGTTTAGAGAAATACGCGAACCGGACGCGACAGTCGAGATAATGAACGATTGGCTCGGCCTTGTAGAATCCGACGCTTCGGCGGCGTTGGCTGAACAAAGACGAATACGCGGCGAATTCGAAGGAGCTTTTGCGGACGGATTGATTGGCCGTGGATTTACGCGCGATGACGAGCGGCCAGCGTACTTGCTTTACAGCGACTAGACAATGTCTATTTTTGAGATCGATCGCGATATTAGGAAGGCAAAAACGCTGTCGTCTGATTTTTATACGGACGCCGCGTATTTTGAGCTGTCGAAAGAGAAGATTTTCGCACGAACATGGCAATTTTTGGGCAAGGCCGACGAAATTGAAACTTTGAAACCCACGAGTATCTTTACCCGGATTTCTGGATGAGCCAGTTCTCGTTGTTAGGACGGACGAATCGCTAACTTGTCTATCAAACGTCTGCACGCATCGCGGCAAAATACTTGTCGAAGAGCCGTGTAAGGCCAACTTGATCCGCTGCGGTTATCATGGGCGGCGCTTTTCGCTCGATGGTAAGTTTTTGTCGATGCCGGAGTTCGAGTGCGTCGAGGATTTTCCGTGTGAGGGCGATGATTTGCGGCAATTGGCGTTTGCGGCGAGACAGGGTTTTATGTTCGCGTCGCTCGATCCAATTGATTCGTTTGAGTCTTTTGTAAACGACGCGGCAGCAAGATTTTCTAGCGAAGACTACGACGCTCTTACCCTGCGGCTGGTTAAAGTGCACCCCGTTGTCTAGACCACGAAAGGGTTTTTTAAGCTATGAATGGATGATTGGATTTCCGTTCTTTTCTCCTTTCTTTTTTCTTAAATTCTTAAATTTATTGCTAGCAGCCGAAGCTG
>JBDSCV010000106.1:0-5147 GCA_039920905.1 Pyrinomonadaceae bacterium | reverse complement strand
AGCGATCTTCTCCAATGTCGAAGCAATTATCGCCAGCGTACAAAGATATTCCGCATAACGATCACGCTGAATGACCTGCGTGGAGACATCCGCCGCCTTTAGCCCAAGCCTCTCACAAACACGTTCCTCAACATCAGGTGACAGATGTGCAAACGCCCCAACCGCTCCGCTTATCTTGCCAACCGCGATCTGCTCGCGGGCCTGTGTCAATCGCACCTTGTTCCGCTGCGTCTCCGAGTACCAAAGCGCCCACACCAGACCGAAAGACGTCGGCTCGGCGTGAATACCATGGGTGCGCCCGATCTGCGGCGTGTCCTTAAACTCAAACGCCCGCCGCTTCAACACCGCCAACAGCTCATCCAGCTTCGCCAGCAAAATATCGCAAGCCTCACGCAGCAACAGCGCATTCGCCGTATCCACCACATCGCTCGAAGTCAGCCCGTAATGCACAAACCGCGATGCCGGCCCGATATTCTCCGCCAGATTCGTCGTAAACGCGATCACGTCGTGATCGGTCGTTTTCTCGATCTCAGCAATGCGCTCGACGGTAAACGCGGCCTTAGCCGTGATCTCCGCCAATGCCTCCACCGGTATAGTCCCGTCCTCAGCATGCACCTCACAAACAGCGATCTCGACATCCAGCCACCTCTGAAACTTATTCGAGAGCCCCCAAACCGCCCCCATCTCCGCCAATGTATATCGTTCGATCATCTATCCCAAGTCTATTCGCCCCACCCCAAATCTCAAAACCAACCGCTCCATTCACGGTTCACGGTTTACAATTCAAGAAAAAGGAAACTCGCCGTCCAATTCCCGCGTTGTGTGAAGTGTGGGTGCCTTCGTTCTAAGTAGAGCGCAACGGTCAGCTTCGTGTTAACTCGTGGTTAATTTCTTACTGCCCATCAATTTATCGATTCCGACAACAATCTCGCCGATAACCAGAAACACGACTAAAAGAGTAGCGACATTGAACATTACTGCCGGGATTCCTAATTGGCCGACATCAATGAAATAATACGCATATAAACCGGTTGTCGCTCCACGGATAAAAGCGTAAGGCAAGTACAGCAAAGGATAAATTAGCCACCAGATCGGATTCTTCCAGGTCAATCCGCCTTTTGGGACGAAGAAAAGCCAAAACACGATATACAACACGGGAACGATGACGTGGGTAATCTCGTTGGCGGCTAATCCGGTCCACCCATCGACGGCGTGGGTTCCGCGCAGCAGGATATTATAAGTGACTCCGACCAGCGCTATATACAGCGCAATAGCCGATCGCGCATTGTTGGTGGACAAGAACCTTCCTAAGACGCTTTCCGGCAAAAGTAAGCTGATCGTCAGGCTGACCGCCACGAGCAGATTAGTCAGGATCGTGAAAAAATCAAAAAATCGCGCTACTCTCTCGCCCGGCATTGCGTTGACAAGATTCGGATGCGTAAACGTGACATAAAACTGGATCACCAGCCCGGCCCAACCTATAGCAGCGACCAAAACCATAAACATCCGTTCACCTTTACTTGAAGGTTCACCCATTCTCTTCTCCAAAATTCAGCGTCATTCGAACATGGTCATCAAATAACTACGACAACGAAGCGATGGAGTAATCGGTTAATTCTGACGATGAACCCTAAAAGCCTTCAATGTCTCTTTATCGCTGCCCGATTTGATCGTCAGAGAATTTCCTTCGATCCGATAGCTTTTTGCAGATTCGAGACTTTGCAACATTCGTTTGTCAAAGGAATCTTCTCCGCAAAAAGCCATTGAGGTGATAATGTTCATGATGGATAAGTTTCCGGCACCGGCTACGTAGCGTCCACCACCAACATTGCAATCGGCCTTTACACCCATGTCCCCGGTTGCAGAGAATTCGATCTGGTAGTTTTCCGGCTTACCTACCTTTGTTGATCCCTGCACGTTTTCGAGGCTCTCCATTCGCCATATTGTTCCTGCCAGTGCCTGCGATTCAGAGGGTTTCTCAACATTTGAGTTGTAAACTAATTCGGACACAAAATCCGGTTTCAAGAGCCAATTTTTGCCGTCTGCGTCGATTCTGAATGTTACAGAGTTGGTTTTTGATGGACAGCATAGGGCGTCACCGTCTTTGTAGCGAACATAATCAGCGACAAGGCTAGTTTCGGATACCAGTTTCACATTCGTTAGCGAACTGTCGGTCCGCGAATCCATTGGCCCCGGGGACAGAGTACCGGCAACCGAATTTCCAACGAAAACAAGGGTTTGGTACCCGAGCGGACGACACATACCGTCAAACCCTGTGGCAACAGTGACGGCGGTCGCCTTACCGAATATCTGAGCGTCGCCGACGAGTGTCCATCCTTGTTTTGCTAGTAATTTATCTGCCGCGAGAGTTGCAGGGCGAACGACCATGCCGCAGCGCTTCAACTCACTCTTTGAAATCTTTTTCGTTTGCAGAATTTCGCGGCTTCTTTCACTCCAACTAGGCAGCGGTTTCTGGTCGAGCCACTTGTATTGGGCCGCTACTAGCCCTGTGAACATAAAACTGGCAATGAATGCGCCAATAAGAATACTAACGATTTTATTTTTCATGCTCTTCCTCCTAAGCTGAGTAAAAGTTTCGGCGGACTAGACACCTGGGTCTAGCCGCCGCCAATGAATGAACCCCTGGAAAAGGTTTCAGAGCTAATCCCGTGACTACCTCGGCTGGGGTCCCGGATTTAGCTTGATCGATCTGATCTTCCCATACCACCAATCTCCCGGTTGGGGCGCCCAGTCAGAGGTCACGATATAAGACTTGCCTTTGAAATTGGTCTTTTCGTAAACCATGATCGGCCTGCCTTGCGGCACGCGAATCGACCGAATTCTATTCGGGAGTCCATTCCAAATAATACTGCCTGCAAAATCACGGTCAATGGTTTTAGACAGACCGTTATAGTCCGTCTGTGAGTAGATAACGGCATAATTTCCCGGTGTCGGAGTATTATCCTTGGAGGCCCTGATAGATCGAACTCTCCCATTCCACCAATCACCTGAGTTCCATGAGATACTCGAAGTAATCGTGCTTTCCGTGCCGCGGTAATTTCGTTCAGTATAAAGGGTCAGTTTCCAGCCGACGGGTACCCGAATCGACCGGATGCGGTGCGGATGGCCTTCCCAGTCACTGCGTCCGGCATAGCCATTTTCGATTGCCTCCGCCGGACCCTGATAATTCGCCTGAGCATAAATAACCGGGAAATCCCCCGGCGCTGGTGTCGGAGCACCGATCCATTCAACCTTGATCGAGCGAATATTTCCCATCCAGGGCGACCCGACGAAATTTGTCCAATCTTCGGTCAACGGCGACTCAACCCCCTTAAAATTCTTTTCCCGATAAAGAGTTACCTTATAGCCGTGCGGCACCCTTACCGATTTGATGTTGCGGTCAAATCCACTACCGCCGTTCCAATTTCCGTTAAGAGCCATATTTGCCCCTTGAAAATTGAAATCGTTATAGATTACTACTTGCCCGTTCTGCGCCGGTGATATTGCCGACAGCATCAAAAGGGAAAAGAAAGTTAGCATCAATGTTTTTAATTGTTTCATAGAACCTCCTGTAATTAATAATAATTTTAGATCGAAACACCTTACATGTCGGCAGCGTAAATTAATGCCACCGATTCTCCACTCTAACCTGTTTTTGAAGTGATTTGGGGAAAGTTTCAGCGCCGCACAAATAATCACTGGGAAGCCTCACTGCGGAATTCACGCTAACAATTCGAGTACCTGTTGTAAATCTTAAGCACTAGTATGATCGACAATTACGGCCGTCGGAGCGTTTGTTTTGACCGCCTCAATCCCATTTTCCATTGCCGCAACGGAATTATACATTTCACTCTTACCGATGACTTGACCGTTACTCGCCTTCAAAACGAAATATGGACTTCCGCTTTTTGAGGTTAATCGATCATAGCGGCCATCATTAGGCGCATTAGCTTTAACAGATTCAATACCGTTTTCGGTTGCCGATTTCGATTCATACATTTCGCTAGACAAAATGATCTGACCGTTCCCGGCTTTCAAATTGAAATAATGCTTGCCGTTGGTTGATGTTGTTATGTCAAACACTCCTGCCATTTTTGATTCTCCTTTTGAAAAAAATAGTAAATTTAAGTAGGTGCGGGTTACTGTACCACTCATCATTCGGCAATACCACTCTCGAGGCGCAAACGCTCAATCCAACGTCAGATCAGGCCTTTGCTTATTAACAACTCTGCATTCAACACGGACGAGCCAGCCGCACCGCGGACGGTGTTATGGCTGAGGCTGACGAAGCGATAGTCGAAGATGTTGTCGGGGAAAACGCGGCCGACGGTGATGGTCATGCCGTTGCCGTTGTCGCGGTCGAGACGCGGCTGCGGGCGGGATGGCTCATCGGTCACATCTATGAATCTCTCAGGCGATGAATATAGGTCTAGAGAGGGAAAAGTTCGCATTGCATCAACGACCTCTTCCAGCGTCGCGGTTTGTTTTAGATTAACCCTCACCGAAGCCGTGTGACCGTCGATCACATTCACGCGAAAACACTGCGCCGACACCGTAAAATCGGCCTTTTCAATGCCGTTCGCCGTCAACGTGCCCAGTATTTTCTGGGCCTCGATTTCGACCTTTGGCTCTTCGCCGGCGATATACGGGAAAACATTGTCGGTAATATCGAGAGACGCAACGCCCGGATAACCGGCTCCCGAAACGGCCTGCATCGTCGTCACGATCACCGATTCGACGCCGAATTTGCGGTGCAAAGCCGCCAGCGGCGGTGCAAAGCTGGCGACCGCACAATTCGGATTCGTGACAATAAAACCCTTGTTAAAACCGCGATTTTCACCCTGTTTCGCGATCAGACCCACGTGATCATGATTAATTTCAGCGATCAGCAGCGGCACGTCTTCGTCCATACGATAGCTCGACGAATTGCTGATCACCGGATAACCGGCCCTCGCAAACGCCAACTCCGTCTCACGTGCCACGCTCGACGGCAAACTCGAAAACACCAGATCGCAATCCATCGGCGGCTCGATCGGCTGGATGATAATATCCCGCACGGACTGTGGTATCGACCCCGGCAGTTTCCACGCACAAGCCTCAGAATAAACCTTCCCCGCCGACCGATCCGAGGCCGCCATCGCCGTTAT
>JBDSCV010000105.1:0-18914 GCA_039920905.1 Pyrinomonadaceae bacterium | reverse complement strand
AAATCAAGCAGCAGTTGCACCATCTCGATGTTGCCGTTTTCGACCGCAATAAATAAAGGCGTGATCTTGTCGTAATTTTCGTCTTTGCCATTTACATTAGCGCCATTAATTATCCGATCGCGAACCTCAGCAATGTCGTCAGCTGACACGGCCCTGGCAAGTGGTGAGGAATAGTCCACCGAGATCATTCCTCCACTCACACTTACTACTTCAAGCTCGACATTCGCTACGACATCAACCGTTACTTCTATTCCAATGCCCAGAGTTGCATCAGCAACAGTTTCTTCCGCGTCCGCAATTCTAACGTTGGTGACGACGCTCCGCATAAATCCGGGAGACTCGGATTCGATTCGGTATGTTCCCGGCTCAAGTTTCTCAAATTTGTAAACGCCCTCCGCGTCGGTAGTGGTTTCGGCGGTCTTACTTGCGTTGACACTATAAATGGTCACTTTAGCGTTTGGAATGACGCCTCCGTTTTGATCGGATATGGTTCCCGTGTTTCTGGACGAGACCGGTGTTTCCACCTTTGCTTGATTCTTTTCGCCGGAAATGACTGGCTCGGCAAATTTCTTTGCGTCGGTGCGGTAAAATGTTTGAGCGGACATCGAGGTTGTTGACTCGCTTTGTGCATATGCCGCCGTTGATAAACTCAGCGAGGCCGTCATTACACCCGCGGCAAATCCGGGAGCGCGCCGGGTAATTTGAAACACCTGCTCCGCGAACATCGGCCGCTGTGTAACCGGGTTTGTAATGTAGCGAATACAAATGTTGCCGTCCGATGCTCGGACCATTCGCATCGCTTCTTTTCTCGTCACGGCCGAGAGATTTTTCACATCTTTTGCGCAGTGACTGCAGAAACGGACGCGGTCATTTCCGTGCATTTTCTCCCAATCCTCGGAGCATGGATTTCCAACTTTAACCGAATCAATAAAGCTCTTTTTAGACATAGATGTACCTCCGCAAAACGCTGTAATCAAAGCGGTTGCCTAAAACTTAGACAAATTCTGAATGGATTTGTTCCCGGAAACTTTCCGTGCGTGACTAGTCTATTTCCCTAGATGCAGCGAGGTTTTTGATTGGTTGCTTTGGCTAAAAAGAAAAATCTGGACCCTTCAAAATAAGTAATAAGTGATAGGTAAGACAATTTTCAGGAAAGAGCCTGCTGAGGCAGTAGCGTTAACCCAAACAAGAAAAACGCCCCGATCACTCGAGGCGTTCTTTTTATGAATTACTTACCAGTTATTGTGCAGAAAAGATCTGAACCGTGCGGCGTCCGAATTTTCGTGCTTCCGAACAGCCCGGGACCCAGATATCGATCCGCTTGCCTCTAATGGCACCGCCTGTGTCGGAAACCAGGTATGATCCGCTCCACTGGCCGGCATTTATGTAAACACGCGAACCGAGTTTTAAAACTCTCGGATCGGCTGCGATCAGGCCGCGACGGA
Organism: Pyrinomonadaceae bacterium; assembly: GCA_039920905.1. Taxonomy (GTDB): domain Bacteria; phylum Acidobacteriota; class Blastocatellia; order Pyrinomonadales; family Pyrinomonadaceae; genus OLB17. The sequence goes on along the minus strand of JBDSCV010000105.1, from coordinate 17,469 downwards.
CTGGGTGGCCCATTGCGGTTCGTCCTGAAAAGCAATATGCCGTTGCCGAAAATGCTCCGCGGCTGGCACCTGCTCCGGCGGCTCTTACCGAGCCGGTCGTTTTTACAAGTTTCTTATCGTTTTCATCAACTGAATTATTAACTAAAGTATTACTAAATAAACTATTATTATCAGCTATATTAATATAAATTGCGTCTTGCGAATCAATCGCAGCCGTAAGAGTGGAATCCGTCTTAGCCTGAGCGTAGATAAACACGACGCAGAGGCTTAAAAATGACAGAATCGCGACTCCTCTAACGAGATTTTTCATTATTCTTCTCCAATTATTCGTACCCCGTTTAAACGCAAAAATAGTGTCTGAGATTTTGGTCATCAGCCACTACACGTATAAAACGAAGACTGTTTCAGTGGATTAATTTCCACCTGTTTTCGTGCCGCAACGGCCGAAACATTTTATGATGTTAGCAGATTTGGCCCGCTGTGTCCAGCCAGCAAAAACCGCAAGCCCTTATTCTATATGCAATTGCTGGATTGTAAGGCGCTTACGCGTGTCAAATCTTTTTGATTTTGATAGAATGAGACGACGATTTTTTGGTAGATCTCGGTTCAATTCCGGCGTGATTAGCCGAAGGTTTTAAGAGGAATATTTTATGCGCGAAAGACGACAGGGTGCACGACACGTGATCTCATTTCCTATTCGCGTCCGTTGGAAAGACGCGAGCGGAAAAGAAGTAATCGAGGAAGGCTTGACAGACAATGTCGGGCCGAACGGTGCGCTCATCTATCTGCCGCGCGGCCTGCCGCTCGTCGGGGGCAAGGTTCAACTGACGGTGACCGAAAACCCGGACGACGAGGTTTCCGTCACAGCCGAGGTTATCCGCCTCGAACGCTACGCCTCGCACCCGCAAGCGGCGCTTAACTTGACGGAGAATCTTCGCGAGTGGAAAAAGAAGGTCTGGGAAGTGGCGGGCGCAGCGCTCGCGGCACTTGAGCCGGAGGAATTGGATGAATGGTAGGTTTGAGCGATCAGCAGTCAGCAATTAGCAGTCAGTAAGAGCTTCTGCCTTTCGCTATTGGATTTACTGATCGCTGAATGCTAATTGCTGACTGCCCCCTTAAAAATAATGAAAATTTTAGTTCTTGGTGCCGGACGTATGGGCCACGGCGCCGTTTTTGATTTGATAAATAATTCGCCCGGGGTCGAGCAGGTGACGGTTGCGGATTTTGATATGAGAAAAGCTGAGGCCGTAGCGGCATCAGTCGGCACCTCGCGTGTTATCGCCCGACAGATCGACGCATCGAATTGTTCGGATGTTTTTGACCAGATGCGCGGACACGATTCGGTGATCTCGTGTGTAAATTATTGGTACAACGTCTCACTCTCAAAAGCCGCGATCGAGACCGGAGCCAATTTCTGCGATCTCGGCGGTAATAATTACATCGTAGATGAGCAGCTTGCTCTTGACGCCGAAGCGAAAGCAGCGGGCGTTAACATCATCCCCGACTGTGGCCTTGCACCGGGAATGGTCTCGATCCTGGCGATGCACGGCGCAGCAAAATTTGACCAGATCGAGGAGATCCACATCCGCGTCGGAGGCTTGCCGCAGGCACCTAAGCCGCCTCTCAATTACCAACTCGTTTTTAGCGTCGAGGGCTTGATCAATGAATATGTAGAGACAGCAAGGGTCATCCGCGATGGCAAGATCACCGTCGTCGAATCTATGACCGAAGTCGAAACCCTTTCATTCGAAGGCTTTCCGCCACTCGAAGCTTTTCAAACATCCGGCGGCACGTCGACGCTGCCGGACACGTTTTTGGGCAAGATAAAAGAGCTTGATTACAAAACGATCCGCTACGCCGGACATTGCGAGAAATTTAAGATGATGATGGACCTCGGCCTCTGTTCTAGTGACGAGATCTTCACCGGTGCGGAGTGCGGAGTGCGGAGTGCGGAGTCAGAACCCGGAGCGACCGCTAGCGGGAGTTTCAAAATCACCCCCCGCAATGTCTTTGCTGACCTGCTGCAAAAACACCTGCCTGCCGACGGCCCGGATTACGTGCTGGTAAGACTCGATTTTGTCGGCACAAAAGACGGTGAAACTAAAAAGCTACGCTATGACATAGTCGATAAACAGGACAAAGCAACCGGCATGAGCGCCATGATGCGAACAACAGCCTTCCCCGCCTCGATCATCGCCCAAATGATGGCAAATGGTGATGTTTTGTCACGCGGTGCTACACCGCAGGAAAAGGCGATTAATCCTTATAAGTTTGTTGTTGAACTCGAACGTCGTGATATACACATCAAGGTTAGTTCATTCACGTTATAAGGGGTTAAGAGATCACATTAGAAGATGCATGAAGAATTATCGCGGCGGCGGAGGCTAAGGAGAGATCAGGGTACCGATGAACATTGCGGTGGCCGACCGGTCGGAAGCTGGCAACACCTGCCCGTATGGACCCGGGGGCAAGATTACGGAGGGTTGAAATTTCGACGAAGAAAGCTTGGAGTCGGATCACTTACCTTCGCAACTAAAAAAGTTGCCGAGCATTGCCAGCCCAGGCTGGAGCGAAGGCTTTCTAAACTCACCATCGGAAGAAAGTTAACCGCATGTAAACGCAGTTCAGAAGAAATAATTCTTTTATCTGCGTAATTCGTATATACCCTCGGGTGAAATTTTTCCTCGTTAAATGGATCGCATAATATCGGATAGCATAGATTTTGATCCGATCCGATGCGCAACTGGTGCTCACACATCCCTGCTTGCACGAACGCCGGACAACACAAAACATGAATTAGTAGTAAACGATTTCTCTATACTCTTCCGATGTCCGTTTTTTTGTTTTGCGGCCATCTATCGTCAGGATTTTAGTAAACGTTCTATGCCTCCAGTTTTTCATATCGTCAAATGATAAATTTGTAATGATGAATTGAAAATCCTCACCATAGACTTTTCGCACATCGACATTTGTTCTCTCTACATCATTTCCATCTGCATCGAGCTTAAACACATATTTCTGATTAATTTCATTGTTCTCGTCATATGCGATGTATGAACGCTCATTCGGGGAGTGTTCATAGGTGTACCGCATCCACCTGGTACCGTCGTTCCTGATTATTTTCATTTCGACTAAACGGCCATTTTTGTAGGAATGCTCATATCGGAGATCATAGCGTACGTCTGGAACGTGAATTTGCTGCTGCGTGGGGCCGCCGCTACCAACCCGTGTGGAATTGACCTCGTAAGAAATCGATTTTTCGACCCGATTGCCGCCAATGTAACCATAGACATTTATCAAATACGGGATACCTTCGCTAAGATAAATGCTTTTTGTTAGGTTTCCATTTTCCGCGTATTCAGAAATATTGCTTATTTTCCAACCACTTTCTTTGCCGTTGTCATTTACGAAATTTCATGTACTCTACAACCCGTTTCACCTTCCCTTTAAGGCTTTTTTCGGTGACATCGGATGTTTGACGCTTTAATGACGATAATTGCGGTAAAGATTTCGGCGTTCTTTCTTCGAGCTGTTTTTCTATTGCATGACCCAGGGTGGGAAAGGTTAGCATTCCTTCACGAGTCGAAGTTTGTTGAGAACTGTTCGTAGCAACGAGTAAAAAAATGCGGAAAGTAGTAATGCCAAAGTCTTCATGATTCGCCAATTATATCGGATAGATCCCGAAATATGAAAATAAAAAGGCCTCCGTTTCTGAGAAGCCCTTTCTAATTATTATTTCGAAGATATCTAAGTGCTAAGGCCGATCATTCTCGGATTTGCTTTCTTTTTCAGAAGCTTCTGCAATTTTAGACGTGCCTTGTGAAGCTGCGATTTTGACGTTCCTACTGAGCAGCCCAAGATGCGGGCGACTTCTTCGTGTTCAAAACCCTCGACATCGTGCAGCACAAAGACGTTCTTGTAACCGTTCGGTAACTGTTCGATCGCGTTGTCAAGAGCGATCTTATCGACGATCCGCATACGTTCCGGGTTGGATGTTCCCGCAACCATCTGGACCGGCGTTTCGCCTTCCATGGTCGTCTTTTCGTACTTCACGGTCCGTTTGCGAAAATGCATCAGAACCTGATTTACCGTCATTCTATGAAGCCATGTCGTAAAGGCCGAATCGCCGCGAAAGCTGCCTATCTTGCGATAAAGTTGGATAAAAACATCCTGCGTCAGATCCTCGGCCTCGGATGGGTTTTGGAGCATTCGCAGACAGACAGAATATACGCGTCGGTGATGCCGTTTGTATATTTCCTCAAAGGCAGCCATGTCACCATGGGCCGCAACCCTGGTTAATTCAATGTCTTTGGCGGTGCTCACATCGCCTATTGAATTAGCCATAGAAAAGAGCACATCGTCTTTATTAACACCTTGTTCGCTATGAAAAACCGGAAAATTTAATGTATCAGTTGTCATTGTATTTCCCCCCTCGGTAAGTACCTTTCAATTGCCGTGCCACACCGCTCAATGTATTGTGTATCAGCTTATATCACGCCAAGAACCATATTTAGTTCATTTTTTCAGGCATATTTCTGTATTCGCCTTTCATCTAAAAACAGATGTCTAAACCTTTCCGTGTTACGTGTGCGTTATATGGTACACGTTTTGGTGTAGTTAGCTTTCAAGGTTTTTGAAGCCCAAGCCTGGCAGAGAATGTTAAGATTTACACTTAAACGCAAAGAATGCTGGTTTCCAGTTACTGTCATAAAAATGTCCAAATCGTTTTTGATAAAAATCATTGCCCCGATACTTCTGAACTGTATCTTTAGCATAGTATTGTTTGGGCAATCCGTCGGTTCGCTACCGTACAAAAGCCAGGAAGTCTCAGACAAAGACGGAATACCGGTTCTGATAAAGCATTTACCGGAATGGGAGAGTGTTCGTAACCGGACGACCTTTGCCAGAAGCGTTGGTAATTTAAAACCGGCCCTCGGTGATCGGCCGCTGCTCGATCTGATAGATTTTTCGGCGGGGACCGAGGCGGTCACCGCTCAATACGACGCCGGAAAACTTTTAATCGTCGAATTCGGCACACCTCAAGGCTCGATTGACGCAGACTCACTGATCACCAGATCGCTTGCCGAAAGCGGCGACACCACTACAACTTACCGGCGAATTGGGAACTACAACGTCCTGGTTTTTGATGCGCCCGATCTGACGGCGGCCGCTAATCTGCTGGATCAGGTCAAATACGAAAAAAATATTCAATGGCTCGGCGATAACCCCTTTCGCATTAGCGCCGAACGGGTTTTTATCCTAACCACATCGGATATTTTCCTGTCAACGGTACTCGTCATAGTCATGGGTATCGGATTCGCCATCCTCACTGGCACGATCGTCGGTTTTACCTATTTCCAACTCCGCGAACGCCGCCGGGCCGCAATGTCCACATTCACCGACGCCGGAGGGATGACTCGATTGAACCTCGACGGATTTACGCCGGATATTGTTCCTGAAAGGCTTCTTGGGGACTAAGAAAAGCTGGACAAATAAATGATGAATGCTATCATAGTGATAGCATGAAACTATTCATGTTTTGGGAGACTAGAAAATGCCTGATGTATTGGTTAGAGATGTATTGATAAGAAACGTGCCGATTGCGGCACTCGACAAGATCAAGGCCCGGGCAAGGCGTCAAAACAGATCGCTTCAGTCCGAGATGGCGATCATTATCAGAAAGGCTGCGGATCAGGCGGAACCTATGTCGGATCTAGAGATAGCGAGGAAAATAAAGGCGTCGATCCTCAATAGAGACCAGGACGATTCGGTCGAGCTATTGAGAGAGGACCGTGCCAGATGATCGTCGTTGTCGATGCGAGCGTGGCAATTAAATGGTATGTTCAGGAGGTACATGATCAGGAGGCAGAACTTCTCCTCACCGAAGGATTTGAAATGCACGCTCCGGAACTTCTGTTGCCGGAATTTGGAAATATTGTCTGGAAAAAGAGCCGAAGTGGGAAACTCACGGTCGATGAGGCATCGACTATTGTTGGCAGGTTCCTCAATACGGCTGTTATATGTCACCCGCAAAGCCCTTTGCTAAAAACGGCGATCAAATTGGCGATGGAGGCGGATCAGTCCGTTTATGATTGCACATACCTGACTCTAGCGATCTCGCTGTCGTGTCCGTTTGTTACGGCTGACAAACGATTTTACAAAGCAATCCAGACAACCAATTATAACAAGCATATTTTTTGGATCGAAGATGTCAGCCAGTTAGTCTGACTCTAAGGCAATAAATCTACCAGCCGGTCAATATCCTCAACATTATTATAAAAATGCGGTGCGATGCGGACGCGGTCGCTGCGCGGGCTGACGATGACCTTTTCGACCTCAAGCTGAGCGGCGATGTGGTTCGGGTGCAATCCGCCGCGATGTCTGATACAGACTATCGGCGATTTTTCATCGGGCAGGCGTGAGCTTACTATCTCATAATTCTTTTCGTCGATCCGGTCGCAGAGGTGATCAGTAAGATTACTCAGATAGGTTTGAATGTTCCCAATTCCAGTGTCATTGAGGAGTTTCAGGCTTTGTTCAAGGCCGTAAAAGAGTGATGCCGCACCTGTACCGCTTTCCCACGCCAAGGCCGTCGATTTGAACGGCTGTTCGCGATCTTCAAAATCCCACGGCGTTTCGACGCTGATCCAGCCGACAAGCGTGGGCTTAACTCGGCTCCGGGCACGATCCGACAAATATAGGATCCCGCAGCCTTCGGGCGCGCACAGCCATTTATGGCTCGCCCCGCAAGCGGCGTCGACGAATTGAGCCGGAAGATCGAACGGCATCGCTCCAAAGCCCTGAATAATATCAACGCAAAACAACGCATCTACATCGCGTGCCGAGCGGCCGATACGCGTCAAATCTGCCTTATATCCGGATGCGTATTGAACGGAGCTTATCGCAACCACTTTTGTGTTCGCATCTATTAGCGAAACGAACTCGTCCAGATCAATGCGGCCGTCACGTTCGGGGCAGAGCCGCACTTCGACCTCAAATTCGTCCCGGATGCGCCGCCATGCGTAAAAATTAGCAGGGAATTCTCGTTCAAAACTGACAATGTTGTCGCTGGCTTTCCATGCCAGGCCGTTTGCGATAGTGGCAAAGCCGTCCGACGTATTTCGCAGGAAAGCGATCTGATCAGACCGCACCTTGAGCATTTCACCGACGAGGCTGCGGACACGATCTTTTGTATCTACCCAGTCGTTAAAATGCGATGAGCCATTGGCTGCGACATCCGCCAACTGCCAGTTTATCGCATCGATGGCGGTCGTCGGGATCGGGGAGACAGCGGCACTGTTCAGATATGTATATCGGCTGGCTGCGGGAAAGAGTGAGCGAATCGCGTCATTCATATTCAAATTTCTTTTGACAAAGTGAGCCGTCAAAGCGGATGATAAAACCGTAGGCCGCGAAGCTCGGCGGCTTGAGCCTTTGACGGCTGAGTGCCTAAATTATGTTTGATTTTCGTAAGAAAAACCAGTCGGATTTTGGATTCGTTTCGATCGCAGACGACTGCGACATCGAGGTGACGCAGGTGCGCAAAGAATCGCGTCAGGGACTTTGGTCAGAGGGGCTCAAGTTAATTCGCGACATATTTCTGATTGTCATCGTCTTTATACTTTTCGGCGTTTTTTTTGTCCAGCCGGTCGTTGTCGAAGGCACGTCAATGCTGCCTCAGCTACATGACGGCGAGCGTTTGCTCGTAAATAAACTGGTATATTACAAATTTCAGAGCGTAAGTTGGGGGCACATCGAGCGGGGCGATATTGTGGTCTTTTGGTTTCCGCATGATCCGGACAAAAGTTATGTAAAACGGGTGATCGGCCTGCCCGGAGAGACAGTTGAGATAAGGAATGGCAAGGTTATTATCGACGGTAAACAGCTTGACGAGGAATATTTGGATACCGAATATAATCAGACGCTCCCAAGCACTCAGGCAAAAAAAGTCGATGAGCATTACTATTTTGTAATGGGCGATAACCGCGATAACTCGTCCGATTCGCGATACTGGGGCCAGGTGCCCGAAAAATATATTTACGGGAAGGCATTCTTTAGATACTGGAAGCCGTCAGACATCGGTTTTCTCGAACACGGCGCCTACGAAAACGCTCCGCCGCCTCCACCGAACAAAGACGACTTGCGGGCAGATGACGAACGGTAATTTTTCACCGCAGAGACCTGGAAACGCAGAGAAGAACATTTAGCCGCTGATCGACGCAAATGACGAGGATCAGAAACGAAAGCAATAAATTCGGTATCCTGTTATCTGTGTCATCTTTCTAATCTGCGGCAAAAAATCTCATTTCTTCCCTCTGCGTCTCGGCGTCTCCGCGGTAAAATCTCACTGTAATGCTACATCAGACAAAAGCGGTTTTGGTTCTCGAAGACGGGCGCACTTTTCACGGTGCGTCTTTTGGCACTGGCGGCGAATCGTTCGGCGAGATGGTTTTTAATACGTCAATGTCGGGCTATCAGGAGATTTTGACAGATCCGAGCTATGCCGGGCAGATAGTTTGCATGACGTATCCGCTGATCGGCAATTACGGTACAAACTCTCAGGATGTAGAATCGCGCCGGCCATGGGTCGAGGGCTTTGTAGTTCGTGAAGCAAGCCGAATAGCTTCAAATTTTCAGTCAACGATGTCCTTACAGGACTATCTTAAAACAAACAATATCGTCGGTATCGAACACATCGACACACGTGCTCTCGTTCGCCATATCCGCGACAAGGGTGCGATGCGCGCCGGTATCTCGACCGTCGATCTCGACCCGAAATCGCTATTGGATAAGACACTGGCCTCACCCGAAATGGCGAATCGTGAACTAGCCAGCGCTGTCACAACCGTCATCGATTACAGTCATCCGGCGACATCGGAAGAGAAATTTCACGTCGTTGCATACGACTTTGGCGTCAAGACGAACAGCCTGCGCGAATTCGCCAAATACGGCTGCCGCGTGACTATCGTGCCTTCGAAAACGACCGCAGATGAGACGATGGCACTCAAACCCGACGGCATTTTTCTATCGAACGGCCCCGGCGACCCGGCCTCGATGCAGGCAGTTGTCGAGGAGATCAAAAAGCTGACAGAGTCGCGCGTGCCAATGTTCGGTATTTGCCTCGGCCACCAACTGCTCGGCGCAGCCTTCGGCGGGTCGACCTACAAACTAAAATTCGGTCACCGCGGCGGCAATCAGCCTATCAAAGACCTGATCACCGGAAAGATCGAAATAACCGCGCACAATCATGGGTTTGCGGTAAATGCCGATTCCTTGCCCGCTGATGTCGAGGTTACCCATATCAATCTTAACGACCAATCCGTCGCCGGTCTCCGGCACAAGACACTGCCCATTTTCTCCGTCCAGTATCACCCAGAATCCGCTCCCGGGCCGAATGATTCTGAGTATCTCTTTGCACGGTTTATCGGATTAATGAAAGGGTAAATTTGGTGACCCTGATTTCTATTCCTAAAAGTTGATATATTACTGGCAGGTATATGACGACCGTTACTAAAGACCAACTTGGGAAGATTGCGAAAGCGATTGTTATTGTCGCCAATCCCTATCTCGTCATTATGTTTGGTTCTCAGTCTCGGGGAACTGCCAATATCAACTCCGATATTGATTTGCTGATTATAGGAGATCGTCCATCAGATGCTCCGTGGAGTCGCCGTCCCACCGTCGGCGAGATACGCCGAAGTTTGCCGCCAATAAAAATACCTATCGATATATTATTCTTCACACCCGAAGAACTTGAGCGATGGAAAGGTACCACAAATCACGTTATTCGTGAGGCATTAAACGCGGGAGCAATTCTTTATGAGCGACCTTGACCATGCTCGTGAACTGCTGTAGATGGCTCGGGGTGACTTGAACGCTTTGAAAGGTATGGTTCAGAGCGATGACAGCCACGATATATCGCTATTTAGCGACGAAGTTTTTGGTTTCCAAGCTCAGCAGGCTGCCGAGAAAAGCCTGAAAGCCGGGATCGCAAGTAAAAGTGCCACATATCCGAAGACACATGACCTAATGGTTCTCTTGTTTTCCCTTGAAGACCTAGGTGAATCCGTTTCGGAACTGTACGGTATTGTCGATCTTAATCCATTCGCAGTTCAATACCGCTACGAGTCACTTGATTCCGATGACTAAGTTCTCGACAGACGGACTCTTCTGATAGAAATCCAAATTCTCTTTGACCAAATCGTTCTTATGATCGACTAATCATCAAATGGACCGCTTCTTCAACGACCAATCCCGACAATATATGGAGCGATCACCAATGACACGATTGACATGAGTTTGATAAGGATATTCATCGACGGGCCCGAAGTGTCTTTGAATGGATCGCCGACGGTGTCGCCTGTGACCGATGCTTTGTGCGGTTCAGAGCCTTTGTAAACCATCTCGCCGTTGATCTCAACGCCTTTCTCAAAGGATTTTTTGGCATTGTCCCATGCACCGCCTGCATTTGACTGGAAGATTCCCATCAAAACACCCGATACGGTAACACCGGCCAACAGTCCGCCTAAAACTTCAGGACCCATTGTAAAGCCAACGATCACCGGAGTAATTAAGGCAATCCCTCCGGGCATCATCATTTCCCTGAGTGAGGCTTTGGTCGAGATGGCCACGCATTTTTCGTATTCCGGTCTTGCTGTGTAGTCCATGATGCCCGGAATTTCGCGGAACTGGCGGCGAACTTCCTCGACCATATCCATTGCCGCTTTACCTACGGCTTGAATGCACAATGCGGAGAAGATGAACGGGATCATTCCGCCAACAAAAAGACCCGCCAATACCGGCGCTTTGTAAATATCGATAGCCGAGATACCCGCAATTCCAACGAAAGCGGCAAACAATGCCAATGACGTGAGAGCTGCTGAAGCGATCGCAAACCCTTTGCCTGTAGCGGCTGTGGTGTTGCCGACCGCATCGAGATTATCGGTGCGTTCACGAACTTCCGGAGGCAGTTGGCTCATCTCGGCAATGCCGCCAGCGTTATCTGCGATCGGCCCGAAGGCATCGATCGCGAGCTGCATCGCGGTCGTTGCCATCATACCCGCGGCTGCAATTGCAACGCCGTATAATCCAGCAAAATAATAGGACGCGATGATTCCGCCGGCTAATGTCAGTACGGGGATTACGGTCGATTTCATACCTACGGACAGACCGGCGATGATGTTGGTAGCATGTCCGGTTGACGATTGCCGGATGATCGACATTACCGGTTTTTTACCCATGGCTGTGTAATATTCGGTAACGATACTCATGATCGCCCCGACAACCGTTCCAACAATGATGGCGTAAAAAACGCCCCATTTGTTAAAGGAAGTGGTACGCAACGTGATCTGGCCATCGGGCAGCATCCACCATACGACAAAGAAAGAAGCGACCACCGTCAATAACATTGAGGTCCAGTTACCAATGTTCAATGCATTCTGTACGCTTGATGTTTCGTCCTTGATCTTAACCAGTGAGCAGCCGATGATCGAGAAAATAATTCCAAGTCCGCAGATCACCATCGGTAAAAGAATGGCCGACATCCCGCCAAAAGCGTCCTTTACGACGATCTCCTGTCCCAGAACCATCGTTGCGAGTATTGTTGCGACGTATGACCCGAAAAGATCGGCACCCATACCGGCCACATCGCCTACGTTGTCGCCCACGTTGTCGGCTATCGTGGCGGGATTGCGAACGTCATCCTCGGGAATTCCGGCTTCAACCTTCCCGACCAGATCGGCGCCGACGTCTGCCGCCTTTGTATAAATACCGCCGCCAACGCGGGCAAATAACGCGATCGACTCAGCTCCGAGCGAGAAGCCCGTCAGAACCTCGATCGAAGTTTTTATCTGATCTGCTGTCGCCTTTCCAAAGATTGCAAGAAAGATTATGAACAAACCTCCCAAGCCCAATACTGCCAATCCGGCAACTCCGAGTCCCATTACGGTTCCGCCGGTGAACGACACTTTCAGTGCCTGCTTCAAGCTTGTGCGGGCCGCTTGCGTCGTACGTACGTTTGCCTTGGTCGCCACTTTCATCCCGATATATCCGGCCGTGGCGGAAAACACGGCCCCAATGATAAACGCGATAGCGATCACCCAACTTGAGTGGATCTCTCTGCCGTTTACCGTGTGGATCGTTCCTGAATAGGCCAATAAAATCGCGGTGAATAAAACGAATACGCTGAGTACCTTCCATTCGGCCTTCAAAAACGCCATCGCTCCGTCGGCGATATAACCCGCAAGTTCCTGCATCTTCGGGTCGCCGGCATCCTGCTTACTGACCCAAGCCGACTTAAATGCCATTACGAGCAATCCCAAAATCCCTAGAGCGGGAGCCAAATAAATTACGTAACTGTTCATATTGATTTATTCTTTGTTCCGCCACCCATCGCGACGAGAACTTTATTACCTAGTTAAATCTGGGCGGAAACCCGGAAAAATCTAGTAGCTTTCCAAAACTATTGATTATCGAATACTTGCAGCTATTTAACAAATAACAAGAGGCAAAATCTAAAGAGATCACAACGCTGAGACGAAGGGGAACTATCTTTTTCTTCTCCGCGTCTCTGCGGTAAGATAATTCTATGACGACAGGATATTCAGGCACACCTCTAGCGAAAAAGCTCGGAATCAAAGACGGATTTGATCTTCTAACTGTAAATGCTCCTGACAATTACCTTGATCTGCTCGATCCAATGCCTGCCAAAGTCACGATTTCAGACGCAACGCGAAACGGCGTTGACCTCGTTCACCTGTTTTCGAACGGTCGCGACGAGCTTTTTGGAAAATTGGCCCAGTGCGTTCGCCTTATCAAACAGGACGGCACGATCTGGACCTCGTGGTATAAAAAGGCGGCAAAGCTGCCGAGCGAGATCACCGAGGACACAGTTCGCGAAGCCGCGTTTCCGCTCGGGCTGGTTGATATTAAGGGCTGTGCGGTCGATGAGAAATGGTCTGGCCTTAAGCTGGTTATCCGTAAGGAAAATCGTATATAATACGTTGCACTATCGCAAACCGAGGAGCTTTTGTTATGCCGACGACCGATCCGTTTGTTGATGAATATATCGACAAGGCTCAAGATTTTGCAAAACCCATTCTTAAACATATCCGCTCGCTCGTTCACGAAGTGTGTCCCGATGTCGTAGAAAAGAAGAAGTGGAGCTTTCCGCATTTCGATTACAAAGGCGAAATGATGTGTTCAATGGCAGCATTTAAAGAACACTGCGCGTTGAATTTCTGGAAACAATCGCTCCTCGACGCGTCCGCTTTCCCCGCTGAAAAGACAGCGATGGGCAGCTTTGGCCGTATAACCTCGCTAGAAGATTTGCCTGATGACAAGACGATGAGAAAGCTCATCGTTGAGGCGATGCGGCTTAACGACGAGGGAATAGAGGTTAAAAAGGCTCCAGTTTCGAAAGAAAAAAAAGAGCTTGTCGTGCCTGAGGTTTTGACGGCGGCACTCGAATCTAATACGGTTGCGACAGAAATGTTTAACAATTTTCCTTACAGCTGCAAAAAGGAATATATTGAATGGATCACCGAGGCGAAAACCGACGCGACCCGCGACAAACGGCTGGCAACCACGCTCACGTGGTTGGCGGAGGGTAAGCGTCGAAACTGGAAATACGAAAAATGTTGAAAGAAAGGACTTTTACCCACGAATAACGCAAATCGGCACGAATTAGAAAGAGCGGATCAATTTCTTTTTTATTCGCGTCTATTCGGGTTATTCGCGTTCAAAAAAATTTAATATAGGATATTTATACTTATGACAGAACCAATTCTCGTAGCAAAAAAAGATCCAAAGCCGGAGGGCGAGTTTTTTCTATTGCCGCAGATGTCCAATCGTCACGGCGTTATTACCGGTGCGACCGGGACGGGCAAGACCGTCACGCTCCAGCGTTTGGCCGAGGGATTTAGCAGCCGCGGCGTACCTGTATTTATGGCCGATATCAAGGGCGACCTGACTGGTGTGACGCAGATCGGCGGCGGGAATCCAAAGATCGACGCGCGCAACGAACAGCTCGGCATCACTCCGACGTTCGAGCAGTTCCCGGCGACGGTTTGGGATGTATTCGGTAAGCAAGGCCATCCGTTGCGGGCGACTGTCTCGGAGATGGGGCCGCTCCTCATCTCGCGGCTGCTCCAGCTAAATGACACGCAGGAAGGCGTGCTGTCGATCGCGTTCAAATTCGCCGACGACAATGGCTTGATGCTACTAGATCTCAAGGATCTTCAGTCGCTGATGCAGTTTGTCGGAGAGAGTGCCAACGAATTGACGCTAAAATACGGCAACGTTTCGTCGGCCTCAGTCGGTGCTATCCAACGCGGGCTTTTACAGATCGACGAACAGGGCGGTGACCTTTTCTTTGGCGAACCGGCCGTCAAGCTCGACGATTTTATGCAGACATCGGGTGGCAAAGGCGTGCTCAATCTCCTCGCGGCCGATCAACTTGTGCAGGCGCCAAAGCTCTATTCCACATTCCTGCTCTGGCTTCTTTCTGAGCTTTTTGAATCACTGCCCGAGGCCGGCGATCTCGAAAAACCAAAACTCGTTTTCTTTTTTGACGAAGCCCATCTGCTGTTTTCCGACGCTCCTCAGGCATTGATCGACAAGGTCGAGCAGGTCGTTCGCCTCATCCGCTCAAAGGGCGTTGGCGTCTATTTCGTCACGCAAAATCCGGCCGACATTCCCGAGAAGGTGCTGGCACAGCTCGGGAACCGCGTCCAGCACGCTCTGCGGGCCTACACGCCGCAGGAGCAAAAAGGCGTCCGTGCCGCCGCGACCTCTTTCCGTGTCAATCCAAAGATCGACACCGAAACCGTCATTACCGAACTCGGCGTCGGCGAAGTGCTGATCTCGACGCTCGACGAAAAAGGTGTTCCGACAATTGTCGATCGTGCGTTTGTTGTTCCGCCGGTGGGCCACATTGGCCCGATCACGCCCGAGCAAAGACAGGCGCTTGTAGCAAATTCACTCGTCGCCGGTATCTATGAAAACGCCATTGACCGCGAATCGGCATTCGAAATACTTCAGGTAAAACACGACGCCAAACTCGCCGAACAGCAGCAGGCAGCCGACGCCGCAGCCGTCGCAAAGCAGGAGGAACACGTCGCAAAAGCCGAACGCTCGGCCGCCCGCGCTCCCGATACGATGTGGGAATCTATCGGCAAGAGCGCGGTGCGTGCCGCAAGCACGAGTGTGGCCCGGTCGATCGGAACCAAACTAGTGCGCGGCGTATTAGGCGGATTGTTAGGCGGTAAAAAGAGCTGGTTTTGATCTTGTAAATTGGGAGTCGAAGTATGACAGGGAAATATACGTTATTACTTGTCGGCACAGCGAAAGGTCTTTTTATCTTACGCGGACACGACGGCAAATGGTCGATAGACGGACCGCATTTTGCGGGGCTTGCGGTTTATTCTACGTTTCTCGATCAGCGTAAGGGCCGCAATGATATGTGGGCAGGGCCGGCAAGCTGGCATTTTGGGGCCGAGCTTTGCAAAAGCACGGACATGGGCAAAACGTGGGATCAACCGGAAAAACGGCGAATCAAGATGCCCGCGAACACCAAAACTTCGCTCGAAAATATCTGGCAGATCGCGGCCGGTGCAAATGACGACACGCTCTACGTCGGCACCGCACCGGGCGGGTTATTTGAATCACATGACCGCGGCGAGACCTGGAAGCTAAACAGCGGGCTCTGGAAACATCCGCATCGCAAGAAATGGAATCCGGGCTTTGGCGGCCTCTGTCTGCACACGATCGTCACCGACAAAAGAAATGCGAACGACATCAAGATCGCCGTCTCCTCCGCCGGTGTTTACCAGACAGCCGATGGCGGAGGGACATGGGTGGCAACCAACACGGGCGTCAAGGCGTACTTTTTGCCGGATCAATATCCCGAATTCGGGCAATGCGTCCATAAGATCGAACGTCATCCGACAAAACGCAAAACATTCTTCCTGCAAAATCATCACGGCGTATATCGCAGCCGCGACAGCGCAGCGACATGGCAGGAGATCGAGGAAGGCCTGCCGTCAAACTTTGGCTTTGGCTTGACAGTCTCAGCGAGCGGATCGGTCTTTATCGTGCCTTTAAAGGCCGATGCCAAACGATTCACCTGCGAAGGCAAACTCCGCGTCTATCGCAGCCGCGACGAAGGGAAATCGTGGGATCCGCTGACCAAAGGCCTGCCGCAAAAGAACGCATACGAAGTCATCCTGCGTGACGCGGTCACGTCCGTCGGCGACAACATCTTTTTCGGTACAAAAAACGGCAAGCTCTTCGGTTCGACCGATGATGGCGATTCGTGGAAGAAGATCGAAGGCTCGCTCCCCGAGATATGTTGCGTCAAGGCATATTCGATTTAACCCTCGGCGTTACATGCGATCTCCGCGTTGAAAATATTTTAGATAGATTTTGAACGCAGAGAACGCAGAGAACGCTGAGGACGGAGAGTTTATTTATGTCTGTTGTTGTCCATCTCAGCGGCTACCTCAAACCCTTCTCCGGCGGCGCGACCAAATTACGCCTTGACGGCGATTTCACGACGGTCGGCGATGTCCTCGATTCACTCTGGCTGCAGCACGCCGCTTTGCGTGACCGCGTTCTGACCGAAACCGGCGAGATCCGCCGGCACGTAAACGTTTTCGTGGGCAGTGATGATGTGAAACGTCTGAAAGGCCTACAAACATCTGTCACATCGAACGATCTTCACATCTTTAACGCCATAAGTGGTGGTTAGAAAACCTGCGGGAATGTAAATGAAAATAAGAGTCTTCCTATTTGCAGTCGTTTTGCTCTCCGGTGTATTGATCACACGATGACCTACGCCTGGTACGATATTTTTGGTACGTTCGGGGTTGGAATTATCCTTGTCGCGTACGTGCTGCTCCAGATCGAAAGGCTGCGAAGCGATCAGCCCATTTTTTCGCTGATGAATGCGGTCGGGGCTGGTATGATACTGGTTTCGCTTTGGTTCGACTTTAATTTTTCCTCGTTTCTGATGGAGTTTTTTTGGCTGGTGGTGAGTTTGATTGGTGTTGGAAAGTATTTGATGGCCACAAAAGACACAAAGATCACATAGTAAAAAGACCGTCATTTGTCCCTTCGGTGTCGTTTGTGGCTAAACTGTGTTATGCAGAGTTTTATCAGCGTTCCATTCAAAACCGAAAGCGGCATTTCGTCGGTCAACGGCGTTGCCAAATTTTCGAGCGCGGGTGTGGTACTCGAATTCGAATCAAAGCTCTTTGGAATTATCTCGAACGGTGTAAAAGAGGCTCGCTTGTCGGTCAGCGAAATTCTCGATGTAAAATTCAAAAAAGGGGTTTTCAAACGCGGCGCGAAGATCGAGATCCGTACAAAGTCTATGGCAAAGCTCAGCGAGCTGCCAAACCGTGAAGGCAAAATGACGCTAAAGCTCCGGGCCGACGATTTCGAACGCGGCCGAGACGCCGTTGCCGAACT
>JBDSCV010000104.1:0-6236 GCA_039920905.1 Pyrinomonadaceae bacterium | reverse complement strand
GCTTTGATACGATGCGGATGGACCGCTCGGTTGACGCCTGCGAGGATTTTTTCCAGTATGCCAACGGAACCTGGATCAAAAATACCGAGATCCCTCCGTCGCAGTCGCGTTGGGGCAGTTTCAACATTTTGGCTGATAACAATCGTGCGATACTCAAATCGGTTTTGGAAACTGCCGCTAAGACAAAATCTCCGGCCAGTAGCGATGCTCAACTCATCGGCGATTATTACAACGCCTGTATGGACGAAACGGCGATAGAAAAAGCTGGCATCAAACCGCTGGAACCGATCTTCAAACAGATCAACAAGATGAAAACTTCGAAAGACGTGCAGAAAGAGATAGCCGAACTGCATAATAGCGGTATGGGCGTTTTGTTCGGTTTTGGTGCCGGGCAGGATCTCAAGAACAGCAATCAGGTGATCGCTAATGTCGGACAGGGCGGACTGAGTCTGCCGAATAAGGATTACTACACCAAAACGGATGCGAAATCGGTAGAGACCCGTGCCAAATTTGTCGAATATATGACAAATATGTTCAAGCTGATGGGCGACAATGCGGACACCGCCGCTGCAAACGCCAAAATGGTAATGGATGTGCAAACGCGGCTCGCAAACGCCAGTATGGCACCAGTCGAATTGCGTAATCCCGAAAATCGTTATAACAAGATCGCGTTTTCTGAGACGGCAAAGATTACACCTGATTTTTCGTGGGCAGACTATGTTGCCGCCCGCGGAGTTTCACCGCTGAGTGAGATAAATATGCCAGGCACCAAATTCTTTATGGAAATGAACGCGATGATCAAGAATCTGCCAGTCGAGACATGGAAAACCTATATGCGTTTTATGGTGCTAAATCAATCGGCCGATACGCTCTCGAAAAAATTCGACGACGAACGATTCAACTTCTATGGCCGCTATCTGAACGGCACAAAAGAGCAGCAACCGCGTTGGAAACGCTGTGTTGCCGCCACCGACGGCTCGGTCGGCGAGGCTCTGGGAACAGAGTTTGTAAAACAAGCATTCACTCCAATGGCCAAGGCGCGTATGGACGAACTGATTTCAAATCTTTTTGCCTCGATGAATGAACGAATCGACGGCTTGAAATGGATGAGTGCCGAAACCAAACCCGAAGCTCATAAAAAATTGAACGCGATCAAACGCAAGATCGGTTATCCGGATGTCCTGCGTGGTTATAAGGGACTCGATATCGGCAAGAAATCGTATTTCGATAACGACGTTCGTTCTGCTAAGTTTCAGGTAAAACGAAATCTCGACGACCTTGGCAAACCGGTTGACCGGACGCGTTGGGGAATGACGCCGCCGACGGTCAATGCCTATTATTCCGGTACATTTAACGAGATAGTCTTTCCGGCTGGTATTTTGCAGCCTCCGTTCTTCAATTTCGAAGCGGACGATGCTATCAACTACGGCGGTATCGGCGGCGTGATCGGGCACGAGATCTCACACGGTTTTGACGATCAGGGCAGCAAATTTGACGCTGACGGCAATCTAAAATCATGGTGGACAGACGACGATCGCAAGAAGTTTGAGGAACGCGCGACCTGTGTCGCCGATCAATTCGGCAAATACGAAGTTCAGCCCGATCTGTTTATCAACGGACGCCTGACGCTTGGCGAAAACATCGGAGATTTCTCCGGTCTGACGATCTCTTACGCAGCTTTTCAAAAATCAATGGAAGGCAAAAAACGACCCGAAAATATCGATGGCTTTACACCCGAACAGCGGTTCTTTCTGGGCTGGGCACAAGTCTGGGCGGCAAAATCCACCGCCGAAGCCGAACGCTCTCAGGTTCTCGGCGACCCGCACTCGGCGGCAAAATGGCGCGTCAACGGCCCGACCTCAAATATGCCCGAATTTGCAAGCGCATTCGGCTGCAAGACCGGCGCAAAAATGATCCGCGAAAAGGTCTGCCAGATCTGGTAGCCATTAGATTGCCCGTGTTATGCCAACGCAAACTGTAAATATTGACAAAGTCGAGAAGCAATTAGCGGAGATATTAGCTGCCGCCGCCAGCGCCAGCGAAATTCTTATTAAACAAAAAGGGAAACCCGTAGCCCGTCTGACGCCTATCAATATCACAAAAAAGAAGCGAATTGCGGGCCTCAACCGGGGTACTATCTGGACGAGTCCGGATTTCGATGAGCCGTTGCCTGATGAATTCTGGTCTGGAAAAGAATGAGTTTGGCATTGCTTTTCGATATGCACAGTTTTATTTGGTAGGCGGACGAACCCGACAGGCTTTCACGAACAGCCTTGACCGCTCTTGAGGATGAAAGCAACCGCCCGATTTTGAGCGTTGTCAGTATTTGGGAAATACAGATCAAGGTCCAGCTTGGCAAAATCAAATTGAAACTGCCGCTTAGTGAATTGATCGAAAGCCAACGGGAAAACAATGGGATTGATGTTTTACAAATCAAAACTGAGCATATTTTGGCGCTGAATGATTTACCGTTTCATCACAAAGATCCATTTGACCATTTGTTGATCGCGCAAAGTTTGGTTGAGAAATTTACGATCTTATCAAGGGATTCCGAATTTTCTAAATATTCTGCAACATTGTTGTGGTAATAAAAAAGGCCGCGAACATTTCTGTTCACGGCCTTTTTTCTACTTTCGGTGAGGGCCGGCAGGATGCTGGCGTTTCGTTTAGAGTTGGTCGTCCTCGACGTCGACCTTCATGGCGGCGTCAATGTCAAAGACCTCGTCAGCCTCGGTTTCCTCGACATCCAGATCAATATCGTGCTCAATGTCATCAACAAAGGCTCCTTCGTCAATATCTGCGATCGTGGGCATTGGCAGATCGATGCCACCGCGGATGTAATCGCCCATCTCGTCGAATTCGTCCTCCTGCTTACGGTTTTCCGTAGCGTCGGGAGCGACTTTGACGTTGCGGTAATACTTCATACCGGTTCCCGCCGGGATGAGGCGTCCCATGATGACGTTTTCCTTGAGGCCGCGGAGGTAATCGATGCGTCCCGAGATCGCCGCTTCGGTGAGGACACGAGTTGTCTCCTGGAAGCTCGCCGCCGAGATGAACGAGTCGGTCGAGAGCGACGCCTTCGTGATACCGAGCAAGAGCGGTTCGCCGACCGATGTCTGGCCGTTCTCGTCCTGAACACGACGATTTTCGTCCTCATAGCGGAATCGGTCAACCTGTTCCTCGAGCAGGAATTCGGTATCCCCGACTTCCTTGATCTTGACCCAGCGGAGCATCTGGCGAACGATCACCTCGATATGTTTGTCGTTAATGTTAACGCCCTGTAGACGATAGACCTCTTGAATTTCGTTCACGAGGTAATTCTGCAACGCTTCCATACCGAGGACACGCAGGATGTCGTGCGGGTTGAGCGGGCCATCCATGAGCGGTTCGCCGGAGCGGACGCGGTCGTCTTCCTGCACGTTGATGTGCGTACCGCGGGGAATGTCGTATTCGCGTTCGCTGCCGTCGTCGCCGACGACGATGATCTTACGTTTACCCTTTGAGATCGGGCCGAATTTGACCGTACCGTTGATCTCGGACATCATCGCCGTTTCGCCCGGACGGCGAGCTTCGAAAAGCTCGACGACACGCGGCAGACCGCCGACGATATCTTTTGTCTTGGTGGTTTCACGCGGAATTTTAGCGATTACGTCGCCGGGTTCGATCTGCTGGCCGTCCTCGACAATGAGGTTGGCCCGGATCGGCATCTGGTACGTTTTCTGCACCTTGTTGCCGCTGCGGATCTCGAGACGCGGCTGATTTTTCTCATCCGAGTCTTTAACCACGAGGCGTTTCTGCCCTGTAACCTTATCGATCTCTTCCTCGACCGTTTTTCCTTCCTTGAGGTCCTGATACTTGACTGTACCCTTGACCTCGGTCAGGATGGCAAACGTAAACGGATCCCAGGTTACGAGAATTTCGTCCTCTTTGACCTTTTGGCCGTCCTTGACGTGAACCTCCGCACCGTAAACGATCTTGTAATGAGCAACCTCGCGGCCGCGTTCGTCAACCAGTCCAAGCTCGGACTGACGACGCATCGAGACCATTTCTCCGTTACGGTTTTTGATGACCTTGAGATCGCCAAGATAGCGGACGGTTCCGTCCATCGCCGCCGCGTGTTTGGTCTCCTGTTCGAGACGAGCGGTTCCACCGACGTGGAACGTTCTCATCGTCAATTGCGTTCCCGGTTCGCCGATCGACTGTGCGGCGATAACGCCGACAGCCTCACCGATCTCGACCGTGTTACCGGTCGCGAGATTGCGGCCGTAGCATTTAACACATATACCCCGACGCGTTTCACAGGTCAGCGCCGAGCGGATCTTAACTTTTTGCAGACCAGAGAGTTGGACGCTTGAGCCGAGTTCTTCGTCGATCTCGGTGTTTGCCTCGACTATCACATTGCCATCAACCGGATCCATAATATCGTCGAGCGATGTGCAGCCGACTATGCGGTCACGAAGCGATTCGACCTCTTCACCGTTGCGAATGATCGCCTCTGCCCAGACACCGCGGAGCGTGCCGCAGTCCTGTTCCGAGACGATCACGTCCTGGGCAACGTCAACCAGACGTCGTGTCAGGTATCCCGAATCGGCCGTCTTGAGTGCCGTATCGGCCAAGCCCTTTCGCGCACCGTGCGTCGAGATAAAGTACTGGAGAACGTCGAGACCTTCGCGGAAATTGGCGAGGATCGGATTCTCGATGATCTCGCCCGACGGTTTCGCCATCAGGCCGCGCATTCCGGCGAGCTGGCGGATCTGGGCCTCTGAGCCTCGGGCACCGGAATCGGCCATAACGAGGATCGGGTTCAACTCCTTACGTTCTTTCTCGCGCTTATTCATCGCGAGGAACATCTCCTTCGCAACGTGATCCGTAACATCAGACCAGATGGCCGTCACCTTATTGGTGCGCTCCATATCGGTCATCGTTGCGTCCTCATACTGTTTGCGAAGTTTTTCAACTTCCTTGAGGGCCTTATCGATGATGCCCTTCTTCGATGCCGGCGTGACCATATCATCGATACCGATCGAAACGCCGGCCTTTGTCGCGTGGAGGAATCCCATCGCTTTCAGATCGTCGAGCAAGGCGACCGTATGTTCGTGGCCGAGCTTGAGGTGGCAAAATGTCACCAGGCTTTGCAGGCCTTTCTTTTTCATGACGCCATTTACAAACGGCAGGCCGTCGCGTGTGAGGCGTTCATTGAAAATAACGCGGCCGGCAGTTGTTTCGAGCAGCAGATCTACATTTTCCCGCGTCGTCGCACGCATAACGTCCTGCGTATTGTGCTCAAGCGTCAGGTCGATCAGATCGCCGCGCCAGCGGAGTTTGATCTTTGTCTGCGTCTCCAAAACGCCCGCATCGAGTGCGAGCAGAACGTCGTCGATAGTGCCGAATGTCTTGCCGTCGCCTTTCATCTCATCGCGAGCCAAGGTCAGGTAGTAGCAGCCAAGCACGATGTCCTGCGAGGGAACCGCAATAGGTTGGCCGCTGGCCGGTGAAAGCAGATTGTTCGACGCAAGCATCAAAACACTTGCTTCGATCTGAGCCTCGGCCGACAGCGGAATATGCACCGCCATCTGGTCACCGTCAAAGTCGGCGTTAAAGGCCGAACAAACGAGCGGATGAATTTTGATAGCTTTACCCTCGACCAGAACAGGCTCAAAAGCCTGAATACCGAGACGGTGAAGCGTCGGTGCACGGTTCAATAAGACCGGATGCTCACGAATAACTTCTTCGAGAATGTCCCAGACGATCGGCTCCTGGCGCTCGACCATTTCGCGTGCCTGCTTGATGGTCGCGGCGTGCTGGTCCTTTTCTAACTTATTGTAGATAAACGGCTTAAAGAGTTCAAGTGCCATTTTCTTCGGCAGTCCGCACTGGTGCAGTTTCAGTTCCGGGCCGACGACGATAACCGAACGTCCCGAATAATCGACCCGCTTTCCGAGCAGATTCTGACGGAAACGTCCCTGTTTACCTTTGAGCGTTCCCGACAAAGACTTGAGCGGACGGTTGTTCGCACCGCGAAGCACGCGGCCGCGGCGTCCGTTGTCAAAGAGCGCATCGACGGCTTCCTGCAGCATGCGTTTTTCGTTACGGACGATAACCTCAGGAGCACGAAGCTCGATAAGTTTCTTCAATCGGTTGTTACGGTTGATAACGCGGCGATAGAGATCGTTAAGATCGGAGGTCGCAAAGCGTCCGCCATCGAGCGGCACGAGCGGGCGAAGCTCCGGCGGAAT
>JBDSCV010000103.1:0-4552 GCA_039920905.1 Pyrinomonadaceae bacterium | reverse complement strand
TCGTCGATGACGATATCAAACATTTCGCCAACATCGCTCTGCAGCGGATGATCGATTTTACTGAGAAGAAGATTTAGCCGCGAATTACACGAATGTCAAGAAATTGATTCTTCTGATTGCTGCAATTCGTGTCATTCGCGGCAAAACAGCTTTTCCCTTGCTTTATTGACGCCGCTCGAACAAAATAATCAAAAGGAGACCTATACCATGACCGAACCCGAATCGTCCGCGAAATCACGCATGAAATGCAGTGAGATAATGACTACAAAGCTGCGTGTCGCGACGAGCGATATGTCACTCAGCCAGGTTGCCGTAATGATGCGCGAGGGCGATATGGGCGCCGTGCCGGTCGTCGATGACGGCAAGCTCCTCGGCATTGTCACAGACCGTGACATCGTCGTTCGCGTCGTTGCCGAGGGCAAAGGTGCCGACACGTCTGTCAGCGAAGCGATGACAACAGAGCTTTTCACAGTCACGCCTGACGATTTTGCCTTCGAAGCGATCCGCCTGATGGGCGACAAACAGGTTCGCCGCATTCCGGTCGTCGGTGCCAATGGCGAGCTCGCCGGCATCATCGCAATGGCCGATGTCGCATTAGAGATGGAAGATGAACGCGAGATCGCCGAAACGCTCGAAGATATCTCAAGCGGCACTTCTTTTTGGAGTAGGCAGCAGCAGTAGGCACTTGGCAGTAAGGAATTGACCGTCTGCCAACTGCGACTGCCTTTTTCCAACTGGTTCCTATGGCCAAATCCACCAACCGCAACTTTCAGTTCGTCGGCTCGTCAAAAACCGCGCTAGCGTCGGGCCGTCTGTGGTATCCGGCAGCGGACGTGTATCAAACGCCGGAGGGCTGGGTCGTCAAGGTCGAGCTTGCGGGTGTCTCGGATGCAGAGATCGAGATTGAGGTTCAGGGCAATACATTAAACATCGCGGGCTGCCGAAAGGACCGTTCGTGTGCAACCGGCATTTCGTATCAGCAGATGGAGATCACATACAGCAATTTTGAGAAAACGCTGCGGTTCCCATCGACAATAGATGGAGCAACGGTCGAGCATATGTTCGAAAACGGATTGCTGATCATTCATTTGAAGAAAGGGGTTTAGAACGCAGAATTTATGGCCGAAGAAATTAAAAACCCAGCCGAAATAATGGAGGTCAAGCTGCCGCAGGAGTTTGAGATAGCTTTGCTGCCGCTGCAAAATACGACTCTATTTCCCGAAACGGTCGTGCCGTTGGCGGTCGGCCGCGAGCGTTCTACGCGTGCGGTCGAATCGGCTCTGGCGACCGAGGAAAAGCTCCTCGCGTGCATCACCACCAAGACCGAGAACGTCACCGGCGACGACGCGAAGTATGACGATCTGTTCAAGATCGGCACGATCGTCAACGTCAAGCGGATGTTGCGTAACGAGGGCGTTATGCAGCTAATCGTTCAGGGTATGGATCGTTTTGAGATCGTCGAATGGACAGGCGAACAGCCGTATTTAAAGGCGAAGGTGCAAATATTGCCGGAGCTTCGCCGCGTTGACGATGAAGAGATAGAGGCCCTGAAACGCAATATTCAGGGGATGATACAAGAGGCGCTTGCCTTGCTGCCGAATGTGCCGTCGGAGATCAGGATGGCGGTAACCTCGCAGGATAATCCTGTCCAGCTTGCCTATTTTATGGCGTCGGTGCTCGACC
Source organism: Pyrinomonadaceae bacterium (assembly GCA_039920905.1). Lineage (GTDB taxonomy): Bacteria > Acidobacteriota > Blastocatellia > Pyrinomonadales > Pyrinomonadaceae > OLB17. The sequence continues at coordinate 2,869 of JBDSCV010000103.1, read as the reverse complement.
TCGGCTTTGAGACCGAGCAAAAAATGCTCGAATCGAGTACCGTCGACGGATTGTTGACACTAACGCATGCGGCACTTGCACGCGAGCTTGAGATCATGCAGATCAGGTCTAAAATCGCCAACGAGGCCCAGCATGAAATGGACAAATCGCAACGCGATTATGTGCTGAGGCAGCAGATGAAGGCCATCCAAAAGGAGCTTGGCGATGACGAAACCGGAGAAAAAGCCGAGGCCGATCAGCTACGCGAACGTCTGGAAAAGGCCGATCTGCCCGATGATGTACGCAAGGAAGCAACACGCGAACTCAAGCGTATGGAGCAGTTACCGCAAGCCGCTCCCGATTACCACGTCATTCGTACCTATCTGGAATACATTCTCGAACTGCCGTGGAAAGCGTCGAGCGAAGAAAAGCTCGATTTGAATGAAGCCCGCAAAATACTCGACGAGGATCACTACGGTCTTGATGACATCAAGGAACGCATTCTCGAATCGCTCGCAGTCGTAAAACTGCGGCCGGATTCCAAGAGCCCGATCATCCTTTTCGTCGGTCCTCCGGGCGTGGGTAAAACGTCGCTTGGACGCTCGATCGCGCGTGCTTTGGGCCGCGGATTTGACCGCATCAGCCTCGGCGGCATGCGTGACGAAGCCGAGCTTCGCGGCCATCGCCGCACCTATGTTGGGGCGATGCCCGGCCGCATCATTCAATCGCTGCGGCGTGTCGCGGTTAATAACCCCGTGATGATGCTCGACGAGATTGACAAGCTCGGCAACGATTTTCGCGGCGACCCGTCGGCGGCTCTGCTCGAGATACTCGACCCCGCGCAAAACAACACGTTTCGCGATAATTACATCGATCTGCCGTTCGACCTGTCAAAGGTTTTCTTTATCGCGACGGCCAATCAGCTCGCTCCCATACCGATGCCGCTCCGCGACCGCATGGAGATTATCCAGCTTGCCGGATACAGCGATCGCGAGAAACTGAACATCGCGAAACAATATCTGATACCGCGACAGATCAAAGAAAACGGCCTCTCCGACGAGCAACTGACAATCACGGACGACGCGATAAACCTTTTGACCTCAAGATATACACGCGAGGCCGGTGTACGCCAACTCGAACGTACTGTCGGCAATCTCGCCAGAAAAGTAGCTCTCAAGGTCGCTCAAGGCCTGACCGAAAAAGTGTCTATTTCAGCCGAAGAGGTCACAGGCTATCTTGGTCCGCCACGTGTTTATCCGGAAGAAGCAAGAAAGGAATTACCCGCCGGTGTCGCGACCGGCATGGCGTGGACCGAGATGGGCGGCGAAGTTTTGTTTATCGAGGCTACGCTGCTACCCGGCGGCAGCGGCCTGACGCTGACCGGCCAGCTTGGCGACGTGATGAAGGAATCGGCTCAAGCGGCCCGCAGTTATCTGTGGTCGCACGCCTCCGAATTTGGCATCGATTCTGAAATGATAAAAAATAACGGCATCCACATCCACGTCCCGGCCGGATCGATACCTAAGGACGGCCCGAGTGCGGGCGTCACGATGGTATCCGCCATGGCGTCGCTCTACACTGGCCGCAAGGTACGCTCGGACACGTCCATGACCGGAGAGATCACGCTGTCGGGACTCGTATTCCCGGTCGGCGGCGTTAAGGAAAAGATCCTGGCTGCCCACCGTGCCGGTATCCGCCGCATAATCCTGCCGACCCGTAACGAGGCGGATACCGAGGAGATCCCGGAAGATGTCCGTAAGGAGCTAGAGATCGTTCCAGCGGTGTGGATCAGCGATGTTCTAAAGGCCGCGCTTGAAACCGAGAGTTCGCAGCCGCCTGTTATACCTCCGGCTTTTGAAACCGCGACGCAGGATTTGGAGAACATACAGATGAAAAACCATATCGACCGGGAATAGTGATGAGCGCACTAGATGGAGCCGTAGGGTTTTACATCACCCGTTTTATACGATAAAATTTATGTCCCCGAACCGTCTCGGCCAAGCCAAAATCTCGATAAACATTGACATTAGATGACTTTTTAGCATATAATCCGGTCATATTCTTTCCCGATTAACGGCGCTCCGACAGGAGTTTCCGGCAAACGCGGATGGTAAAAATAGGACCTAGAATTATTAAAGTTTTGTCATTTCCGGGCCTGATATGAACGTCTCTTTTCTTGAGATTTTCAGAGGAGCGTTTGAACATGAAAACATTTATCGCATTTTATAAAAAGCGGCTGTTATTTTTGGGCGTCTTGTTGGGTCTTTCCGTTTTCAGTCTCGTTACGTGGCAGGTCGCTGCTCAAAATAGTAAGGGCGATTATGCGGGTTCGATCAGCGACCGGCCTTTCGTTACACCGGGATATAAGACGCGGAAAATCGCGGCGGATAAAGAGAGTGGTAGAGACAGCAAAGATGAGCTTCCGGCAATAGAAATTAAGGACGCCCCGCTGACCTGCCCGACAACATTTACCCAATCCAGCAGTCAAGCGGTTGCGGGCGGCAATTCGTTTTCGTGTAATACGGGAGCACCAAATTTTTTTCACCGCGAAAACAGTTATTGGCGGGCCTTTAACGTGGCCGGTTTAGGTGTCTCTGCTTCTGAAACCTACACAATTAGCTCGGTTGATTTTGCGATCGAAGAGGCCAATGCTGCCGGCGTCGGTACAACCCAGCCGGTAACTGTGCGTTTGTACGCCAATAACGGGGCGGCTTTCCCCGGAGGCACACAGACGCAGATCGGCATCGCCAATTTGGATGTTGTCGACCAAACGGGCACGGTTTTAAACGTGCCAATCGCGGCGGTGATCGCGCCGGGAACTTTTGAATTGGTCATGGAGGTCTTTACTCCAGACGGTTCAGTTGCCGGACACAAGTTTTTTATCGGCTCT
>JBDSCV010000102.1:0-10975 GCA_039920905.1 Pyrinomonadaceae bacterium | reverse complement strand
ATTCGCATTGTTGTGTTGGCGGGCGAGACGAGCGATCTCTTCGTTCCATGCGACAGCCGCGCGAATACCCTTTACCTTATTCGCAGAGATCGCCATTCCCGTTCCCGATCCGCACACAAGCAAACCTTGTTCATATTCGCCACTAGCGACGGCCTCGCCGACCTTTCGCGCATAGTCGGGATAATCGACCGACTCGGACGAATCCGTACCCATATCCGTATATTCGACGCCCATCTCGTCAAGCGTCTTTTTGATCTTCTCTTTTTCTTCGAATCCGGCGTGGTCGGCGGCAAGTGCTATCTTCATAATTTTTTCTTTAGAGACGATTTTAGTTCTTTCCACAGCTTATGCAACATTTTTACAATTTTTCTTAGTCATTGGTCGTGATGTTTGCGTGACATAGTTTCACGCAAAGCCACAAACAAGGCAAAGTTATACCTACAATTTCTCATCAAAACATTGTTCCAACACCGGAATATGCCTATAATCAGACAGCAGACTGATATTCAAAAGATGGTAGCCTGGCCACTTAAAAAAATCTTTTTCTTTTTTGTGCTTTTCGCATGTTTCGCGGCTCAATCTGTTGCGCAGGATTTTCTCCCCGAGCTTGTGAAACGCATAAAACCGTCGGCGGTTGCGATCGAGACCTTTGACGCTAAAGGCAACACGATCTCTCGCGGCAGCGGTTTTTTTATTGCTGTTGACCGGGTCATCACCAACCGTCACGTCATTGAGCGTGCGTCGCGCGTCGAGTTACATTTGCTAGATGGCAAGAAATTTCCCGTTCGAGGCGTATTGGCCGTTGACGGCGAAGGCGACCTTGCATTGCTGCAGGTCGACGTTCCGCGTGCGTTAGCCGTTCCGCTGCCCATTGTGCAGGCCGTGCCTCAGGAAGGGGAATCCATTGTTGTTGTGGGCAATCCTTACGGCCTCGAGGGAAGTGTTTCTAACGGCATCGTCTCAGCGGTTCGTGAAATTTCTGGCTATGGCAAGATCATCCAGATCACCGCTTCGATCTCGCCCGGATCGTCGGGTTCTCCGGTCGTCAATATGGCGGGACAAGTGATTGGCATCGCCACGCTGCAGGCCGCCGAAGGGCAAAACCTGAATTTTGCGGTTCCCGCCGAGCGTATTTCGCAGCTAAAGATCAGCGAAATTCAAACATTCACATCGCTTACAGCCGAAACTCAAAAAAACAAACGCTCATCGGCCGAGCGGCTTTATTCGCAAGGGCTGGCTCAGCTTTCGCGCGACGATTACGCCAAGGCGGTGCCGTTTTTTGAAAAAGCAGCGGAAGCGGACGGCAATTACGCTGAAGCATGGTATCAGGCCGGATATTGTTTCGGCGTTCTTGGCCGCCACACGGAGGCATTAAAAGCTTCGCGGCAAGCTGCAAAACTTCGTCCCGAATGGCCTGCGACCTATGTAAACATTGGTGCGTCGAGCTATGCACTGGGCCAATACAAAGATGCGGTCGATGCCTACCGGCAGGCGATCCGTCTTGATGAGGGCAACGCCGACACGCAATATTCGCTGGGGCTGACGTTTGGAAAGATGAACCGCACGGACGAAGAGATATTGTCCTATCGACGCGCTGTCGCGCTAAAACCAGATCATGTAAATGCGATTGAGAAACTCGGCATGGCCCTTTTCAAACAAAAGCGGTTTGCCGATGCGGTTACTGCATTCGAATCTCTAAAAGCATATAAACCCGACGCCAAAACCTACAATTACCTCGGCGAGAGCTACCTTGAAACCGGCAAGGCCGAGGAAAGCGTCGAGGCCCTTAATAACGCGCTCGGATACGATCCAGACTTCGAAAAGGCCCGCTACAATCTTGGCCGCGCTTACATCAAACTCGCCAATCGCGATCTCGCACAGGTGCAATACGAGATTCTTAAAAATTCACGCTCCGACTGGGCCGACCGCTTGTTTGTTTTGTTAAACCCGTAAGTTACGGCTGGATCTGTTTCTCCACAATCAACGCGCTCAAAAAACTATCCTGAATCGGCTTCTCGAGAAAGAGCTTGTAGTGTGTACCGCAGGCAAAAAACGAAGATGCGAACGGAATCGTAATTAGAACTGGACCGCCATTATTGGGAAGATCGGTTTCGGCCAGAAGCGACCGTCTTGTGACCTGACCGTCACCGATAGCAAACATTGCCGCCTTTACTTCGGCTTTCTTTACGTCTTTTCCGCCGGTTGTCTTAAAATCGCGGGCATCGAGCAGCGTTATCCAACGATCTTTTTTATCGTCGCGTAACAGCACGACTGCGTCCAGAGTCTGAGCGCAGTTGCCGCCATACGCATATAACTGGATGGGCGAAATTTTGGTCACGGCGTCCATTGCGAGATGAAACCGTTTCGCCCGGTCAAGAGCCGCAGCAAAGTATGCGCGAACCTGCGCATAGGTTGTTTGAGACAAAAGCCGGTCGTCGCGATTTGCGTCTTTAGCCAGTTTTACAGGTTTGATCTCTTTGTTCGTTACACCTAAACGATTGGCGTCTTTGAGTTTGCTCAGAAACTTTGGATCCGAAAGTGCACCCCAGCCATATTTGAGCCAGGTCTCAATATTGTAAATATCGACTTTTATAGGCTGTAGATTTTCGTCGAGAAAGCGGGCTGAATTTTGATGCGGGATCAATTGAAAGACCGACGGATTTGTTATCACGTCCTCGGAGCGGAGGTCGTCAACGAATGGTAATTTACGGTCGGCGACGATCGGATAACCGTTGAGCAAAGCGTCGAATGAGGTAAAGGCTCCCTCATTGGGCGTACCAAACATCAGCAGCTTATTTATATGTACCGCCCCGGCCCAAGTCGGGACCGGTGTCGAGCCGCCTCGCGGCAGGTCGGCTGTGCCGTACATTGCCGCGTACCGAGCGATCAGGCCGCCCATCGAGTGGGCGAGAATGTCGAATTTTAAATCGGCCCGTTTCAGTATGCGTTTGGCGGCCGTCATTTTTTGGATCAGCAGCCGGGCCGATTCGACGTTGTCGCGCCGCCAATCATAAGGGAACACGTAAAACACATCCGTCGCCTGCGGCTTGTTCCAATCGGCCTCGGTATAACCACGCTCCTTCAGGGCGTCAAGGAGTGTTTGATAAACCTCTACATCGGGCAGGACGGGCAGCTCAACTTTACGAATGATGTCTTTCGCCACAAGGGTGTCGCGATTTCCAGCCAAAACAGCCGAGGTCATTGGCAGCCGCAGATCGTCGTTTTTGTCCCGCCGGACGCTGAACCAAACTGTCTTACAAGTGTTGGGATTGACGAGTTCTGAGCCGGAGATACCCGGAATGATAATCACCGGCCGCTTGCCAGTGGTTTGAGCAGATGTCTCAAAAACGAAAAAGAAAAGCGACAACCCCAAAAATATAAAAATTAGCGATCTCTGCATAGTTCCCCCTTGCACATTAATCTTCCCGCGACGTCCCCATAAGATAACTTTTTGAGCTGCGCCGTTGCTATGTTTATGTATGGTAACACTCGTTATGTTGTTTTCAGTGCTTTATAACTTAGTGGCTAAAGGCTAAAATTAAATTTACCGATATGGAACTAACTTTAGCCATCACAGGTGCATCCGGTACGATCTATGCCCATCGAACGCTTCAACTTCTGGCGGCGAGCGGCGTTGTCGAGAGGATAAATCTAATAATGTCCGGCACCGCGGCGACCGTTGCTCAAGTCGAGATGGGTGTCAATCTCAGAGAACCAGACGGTGCAAAGATCAACGAATGGCTTGATTTGCCGCAGGACTCAACCCTCATCAGATACTGGCGCCTCGATAATTTTGCGGCCAAGCCTTCGTCCGGGTCGAATAAACAGGCCGGGATGATAATTGTCCCGTGTTCGATGGGAACGATAGGTGCGATCGCATCCGGTGCAGGAACAAATCTGATCCATCGTGCGGCTGATGTCTGTCTGAAAGAGGGCCGAAAACTGCTGCTCGTCCCGCGTGAGACGCCATACAACGTTATCCATCTCGAAAATATGCTCAAGCTGACGCACGCCGGAGCGCGCATTTTACCGGCCAGCCCGGGCTTTTATCACCGACCAAAGACGATAGACGATCTGGTCGAGCATCTATGCTTTCGCATACTGGATCAATTTGATATTCCACACTCGAAAAAATCGCAGTGGACGGGCGACGAGGTGAAAGACTAGGTGGCATGAGCGGAAGAAATATTTGGCCGCAGATGAAAGCGGATGACGCAGATAAGAGACATAAAGTCGGATCTATTTTATCTGCGCTCATCTGCGGCAAAACCTCTTTATGACCGATACCGTTGAACGCTTCTCAAACCGCGTCGAAAATTACGTCAAATACCGCCCGGATTACCCGCGTGAGATCATAACTTACCTCGAAACGAATTGCTCCCTGATGCACGAATCGATCATTGCCGACGTCGGGTGCGGGACCGGCATTTCGTCGCGTTTGTTTTTGGAGAACTGCAACCGCGTGATAGGTGTCGAGCCGAATGCGGCAATGCGGATTGCGGCTGTAGAATTTCTCGCCGAGTTTCCTGATTTTACTATTGTTGACGGCACATCAGATCAGACCACCTTGCCGGATGCCTCGGTAGATTTTGTCGTCGCTGCGCAGGCATTTCACTGGTTTGACGCCGAAAAGACGCGGCCCGAATTTTATCGTATTTTAAAACCGGGCGGCTGCATTGTTCTCATCTGGAATGAACGCCAGCTTGATACAACGCCTTTTTTGATCGAGTATGAGGCGTTTCTCGTCAAGTATGCCTACGATTACGGCACCGTGCGGCATGAGAATATCAAGTATGAAGAGCTTAGCGGCTTTTTCCAAAGGAGACACGGCTCGACGGTCTTCGCAAACGTCCAGGATTTCGATTTCGAAGGACTAAAGGGCCGTATGCTTTCGGCTTCGTATATGCCGTCCGAGACCGACGCGATATTCGGTGAGATGCTCGAAGAATTGCGCACTATATTTGCCAACCACGCCGAAAACGGTAGAATAAAAGTTTTCTATGACACGAATGTTTACCATTTTCAAGTTTGAAGTATGGCAGTAAAAGCAAAAGTAACCCCCGGAATACGCACGATCACCGTCGCCCATTCACCTGATTCGGACGATGCGTTCATGTTTTATGGGCTTGCGACAAACAAGCTCGAGACCGAGGGGCTAAAGTTTGAGCACACGCTCAAAGACATCCAGACGCTCAACGAAGACGCAAAAAAAGGGGTCTTCGACGTGACGGCGATCTCGTTTCACGCCTACGCGTATGTCTCTGACAAATACGCTCTGCTGCCGCACGGTGCCAGCATCGGTGACAAATACGGCCCCATCCTCGTCTCAAAAGAACCTCGCGAAGAAAGCGACATCCCAACGATGAAGATCGCCATTCCGGGCGAGTTGACTAGCGCATATCTCGCTCTGCGAATTTACAATTCCGATTTTCAGCATGTCGTTTATCCGTTCGACGAGATCATCGATGCGGTGCAGAAAGGCGAAGTTGACGCCGGACTCCTGATTCACGAGGGACAGCTTTTTTACAATCAGATGGGGCTGCACAAGGTGCTCGATCTTGGCGAATGGTGGTTTGACAAAACCGGCCTGCCGCTGCCGATGGGCGGCAACGTGATACGCCGCGACCTCGGTAAGGATCTGATGCACGAGGTGTCGAAACATCTTCACGCGAGCATCGTTTACTCGATGGAAAACCGCGAAGATGCCCTCGCCTATGCAATGCAGTTCGCCCGCGACATGCAGCCTGAGTTAGCGGACCGCTTTGTCGCAATGTGGGTCAACGACCTAACCCTCGACTACGGCGACAGGGGCCGCGAAGCCGTCAAACGCCTCTTAAAAGAGGGCCACGAAAAGGGCATTATCCCGCATAAGGTCAAGGTTGATTTTGTGGATTAAATCTCTAGTAAACGGAATTGAGGCGCGATGGCACGGAATGTCGTCGCGTTTTTTTTGTTTATATTTGTGAACTTTTCCCGGATTCGCGGCATCTATTTTCTAGTTTTGCTGGATAATGGTGAATTATGAAGAGATTTTGCGCGTGTGTATTAGTTGTTCTCTGTTTTTCGGTTGTCGCAACTTTTGGGCAAATTGAGGGCGTTGTCAAACGCGATCTTAGTCAGGCGGAGATTGACCGAATAATACAGAAGTTTGCTGCTAATGAAAGCGATTTTCGCTCTGCGTTGACGAGTTATGTTTTTAACCGACTCGCGACGGTGAATATTATCGGGCTCGGCGGTCAGATCGCCGGGACCTACCGGCGCGATTCGTTTATGACGTTTACACAGGACGGAGGCCGCTTTGAAAAGGTTTTGTTTGCACCGGTCGCAACTACACCGCCGGGATTTGTTACACCGGAGGACCTTGAAGATTTAGGCGGCGTCAATCCGTTTGCGATCGAGCCGTCGTCGGTAGCGCAATACAATATTTCGTATATAGGCGTGGAAAAGATCGACGAACTCAATCTCTATGTCTTTGATGTAACGCCAAAGGTTATTCCTGATCCCAAAAAATCGAAGTTGCGGCTATTTACGGGCCGAATCTGGGTGGATGTTGACGACCTTATGATCGTCAAATCAAAGGGAAAGGCGGTACCGGAAACAAAACAGAACAAATTTCCGATCGTTGAGACGACGCGTGAACAAGTTGATGGAAAATATTGGTTCCCGTCGGATGCACGAGCGGACGACGAGCTTGTGTTTGATAACGGTTCGGTGACTAGGATCAGAATGCGCGTGAAGTACAACGATTATCGCGTTGGACGCAGCGAAGTGCGTATTTTGGATGATGTTCCGGACCCTAAACCGGAACCGACGCCAACGCCAAAGAAACCGCAATAGTGAATAGTGAATAGTTAAACGTGAAAAACTAAAAGTGAAAAACGAAAGATCAATCTCCGCTTTTCACTTTTCACTTTTAGTTTTTAACTCGTTCTCGATTGCCGCGCGAGTCTCTCGCAGCAGATCCATCACATCCTCTGCTCCCCGTCCGGTGGTCTCGATCGGCGGGAGCAGGTTCATTTCGATCTCGCCGGAATAGGCGACCCCGGTTCGTTTGCCCATCATCCAATCCGTATTTTTTATCGCGACCGGCACTATCGGCGAACCAGTTTGCAGTGCCAGATGGAATGCTCCTTTTTTGAACGGCAGCAGCTCACCGGGCATTGCTCTGGTGCCTTCGACAAAAACCCCAAACGAAAAACCGTCCGCCATGACCTCGCGGGCCCTTTTCATTGACGCGACAGCCCGCTCTGGATTGCTGCGGTCGATGGCGATGATATTGACGAAGCCCATTCCCTGGCCCAACACAGGAACCTTGAGCAGTTCGGCTTTGGCGACGAGGCCCATCTTTTGTCCGGCGTAGAAAAAGAGCGTGGCGGTGTCCAGATAAGAACGGTGATTTGACGCGAAGACATACGATCTTTCGGGGTCGATATTCTCAGAACCGATGACCGTAACCTTGGCCCCGCAAGCCTTTAACCACGTCTTTGCTCCCCATTGTGCGAGCGGAAATAGCCATATCCGCCGGTTGATGATCCACAAAAAGACGAGTGCCGGCGCGGCAACCAAGAGCAGAAGCGAACCGGCTACAAACCAGCTCCCCCAGTAGCGAAGTTTCCCGCTCACGCGCGATTTGTTAGACTTTTGGACAGGAAACGTCAACTTTTGGTTTTCAGCGATGGCTATATCTGTCATGGGTTACTTTTAACCGCAGAGAAAAAGACAAATAAGATTATGAGCATTTTAGATTCATTCCGTAAATCAAGAGATATGAAAACTCCCTATTTTTTCTCTGTGTCTCTGCGTCTCTGCGGTCTAATTCTTCTTTCCACCCTCGCCGCCGCCACGCAGGTTCCAAGCCCAAGATTGTTTCTCGGGTTTAACCCAACCGATGATAAAACCATAGCGGATTGGCGGCAGATCACCGATTATTTTGCCAAGCTTGATAAGGCGAGTAATCGGGTCGCGGTTAAAGAAATAGGTAAGACGACAAATGGAAAGCGGCTCATCGTGGCCTTTATTTCGTCGTCCGACAACATCAAAAATCTCGAAAAATATCGTCAGATCTCGGCGAAGCTGGCCGACCCGCGAACCGTGAAAAACGAATCAGAACTTGCGGAACTGATCAAAAACGGCAAGTCGATCGTCTCGATCTCATGTTCCATTCACTCGACTGAGATTGTTGCTTCGCAGATGTCGATGAACCTTGCTTACCAACTTGCGACCGCAAACGATGTTGAGACCAAAGAGATTCTCGACAATACGATCCTGCTGCTCATTCCGTCTTCCAATCCGGACGGAATCGACATTGTTGCCGATTGGTATCGCAAAACGCTTGGAACTAAGGCCGAAGGTACTTCGCCGCCTGAGCTTTATCATCATTACGCCGGGCACGACGACAACCGCGACTGGTTCATGCTCAACCTCGCCGAGACGCAGGCGATCACAAAACTCTTTTGGCAGCAATGGTTTCCGCAGATGGTTTATGACATTCATCAGCAGGGTCAAAACTCGTCGCGATTTATCATCCCGCCGTTTTTCGATCCGATAAATCCGCGCATTCCGCCGTCGATCCTACGCGAAGTCGGGCTGATCGGTTACAAGATGGCGGCCGATCTACAGGCGAAAAATATTGCGGGCATCGCGACAAATTCGACCTACGACACGTGGTGGCACGGCGGGTTTCGCTCGGCCCCCTACTATCACAATTCGATTGGCATTTTGTCCGAAGCGGCGAGTGCCAATTTGATGTCTCCATTGACGGTTTCGGTCGAAGATCTGAAACGAAATCGTAATGTTCGTGGTCTCCCGTCTTTGTTGGAATCGGCGACGAACTTTCCCGACGTCTGGCGGGGCGGCCTTTGGCGTCCCGCTGATATTGCAGAGATCGAAATGACTGCTTCGAGAAGTTTGCTTCAAATGGCGGCGAAATTCCGACCTCGATATCTGCGAAATTTTTACGAATACGGAAAAGCCAACCTCACAGCAAAGACTGATGAGCCGCATGCATTCATCGTCACCGCCGGGCAGCCAAACGCCGGAACAGTGTCAAGGTTTCTCGAAATTCTGATGGCCCACGGCATCGAGGTTCATCAGATGACTCACGAAATGCATGTCAAGATGGATCCAAAACAGACGGATTATCACGAAATGCCGCTTGGCAGCTTTTTGATCTTTGTAAATCAGCCGCAAAAGAACAATATCTTGAGCCTGTTTGAAAAGCAGGTTTATCCCGACCGTCGAAACGCAAATGGTGACGCCGAGGTGCCGTACGATGTGACCGGATGGACGTTGCCGCTACAAATGGGCGTTGATTACGAAACGGTTTGGGAGATCAGACAAAACGATTTTACTAAGGATGCCGCCGGGTTGAAACGTATTTCCGACATCAATCAAGCTCGCTCAGTGATGAACCTTGCACCGCAAGGCACCCCATTCGCCAAACAGCGAAATCCGCTAAAGACAAATCCGCGTATCGGCCTTTATAAAGGTTTTACGGGTTCGATGGACGAGGGGTGGACGCGGTTGGTTTTTGACACATTTCAAATTCCTTACCGCTCGATCTCGGACGCTGATTTTCGTGCGGGAAACCTCGCCGTGGACGCGATCATTCTGCCTGCCGATAATGAAAGCACGATTGTAAAAGGCCTCAGCGTCGAGCGGTACCCGGAAGAATTTACAGGCGGTATCGGCGAGACCGGTATCGAAAATCTTAAAAAATTTGTCTCGGGCGGCGGCAAGCTGATCTGTTTTGACGATTCGTGCGAGATGATTATCAAGCGGTTTAACCTACCGATCAGAAACGTTTTGGCCGGTCTCAAACGAAGCGAGTTTTATATCCCCGGCTCGATAGTAAAGCTCAGTGTCGATACAGATACCTCACTCGCAAAAGGCTTGAATGAGGACTCGGCAGCCTACTTTACCAATAGCTCAGCGTTTGAAATCGCTCAAGATTCTAAGTTCATTTCAGTGGCAAAATATGCCGCAAGAAACGCTCTGCTTTCAGGCTGGATGCTTGGCGAGAAATATTTGAACGGCAAAACGGCTCTCGCAGAAACAAGCTATGGTAATGGCAAGATCGTCTTATTCGCCTTCCGCCCACAGCATCGGGGCCAGTCTTGGGGTACATTCCCGTTTATTTTTAATGCGCTTGAAAAATAATTATTCTTCGAGTGATAGGTCCCGCTTCAGGTCGCGAGCAGACGGAAGCAGTTGTCTACAAGCTTTGATCGTCAGGATATACACCGTTCTATCAAATTCGTCATATTCATAAATTATACGAATCCGTCGTTTACAAATGAGCTGGCGAAATCCGTCCAAGTGAGGAAAACGAACAAGGAGCGGCGAACTCATTTCCGGAAATTCGCCTAAATGATCCAACTTCGAGAAAATGTCAAAGGCAATTTGTTCGGGAAGCGCCTCAAGAAAGGTAAAAGCGCTATCCATTAATTGAAGGTGACACTTCATTTATCCTCGATAGTTTAGTCGCTTTTTGGCTTCTTCCAAAGAAATCATCTTGCCTTCTGCCTTTTCCTGCAAGCCCTTACGGATCATTTCTTCCAGCTCAAGGTCGTCAAGGGCGGCAAGGTCTTCCTCGATCTCCGCATATCGCTTAGCCGAGACGACGACGGCCGATGCCCGACCTCGCTGAGTGATAATGATCGGATCTGAGGACGCGTTGACGTCGATAAGAACTTGAGCGGCTTGGCGTTGTAAATCGCTGACCGGAATAATATTTTTCATAAGTAAATATGTTTTCACAGCATAGTTGGATATGCCTAAGTAGTCTAATTAACTTTTAACACGATGTAAAGTAAAATCCGTTACCCGTTTTGTTCTATAATTAGTTTAGGGTCATGACTAGTTAACGCTCGGATCTTTGATAATTTTCAATAGAATAGAGTATAGATTTTGATTTCTATAATTGAATCTAAACTCACATTCTTTAAGGTGCAAGTAGAAGGTGGATTTTCGCATG
>JBDSCV010000101.1:0-4937 GCA_039920905.1 Pyrinomonadaceae bacterium | reverse complement strand
CTTATCGACGGTTGCTACCTCAAGAAGGATCGCCGGAATTTCCTTTTTAATCACGTCGTTCATAAAAGGTTTGGTATCGAGCGTTTCTTTATTTGCGAGCTTGATCGCGGCTTCGACCGCCGCGTTGGCGAGCGGGATGATCGGCTTATAGACGGTCATCGACTGTTTTCCTTCCGCAATTCGTTGGAGTGCATCGAGGGCCGCGTCCTGGCCGGTGACGATTACCTTGCCGGCGAGTTTTTTGTTTTCGAGGGACTGAATAACGCCGCCAGCCATGCCGTCATTTGAGACGACAAAAGCCTGAATATCGTCATTATTCTGGGTCAGAGCGTTCTCGGCCATCCTCATCGCCTCGTCAGGTCGCCAGTCGGTTATAAAATTGTCGGCAACAACCTTAATATCTTTTTTGTCGATCGCACTCTGCAGCACTTCAAGTTCTGCCTTCTTCATAATCACCGCGTTGTTGTCGGTCGAGGCCCCGTAAACCATCACATAATTGCCTTTAGGTACTTTTTGCAGAGCATATTCAGCGATTTTTTTGCCGATGATCGGCACCTGATGCGAAATATATGCATCGATCTTTTCCGAATTTATCAGACGGTCGTAGCTGATTACCGGAACGCCCTGCTTTTTTGCCTTATCGACCATCGACGACGCCTGAGTCGCGTCGTGCGGAGCAATCACCAGCACATCAACGCCCTGAGTGAGCAGATTATCAACGTCATTTGCTTGCTTGTCGGCCTTATTGTCTGCGACGGTGACGACACAATCGACGTTTAGACTCTTGCAATGTGCTTCAAAGGCGTCTTTATCACGCTGCCAACGCTCTTCTTTTAGAGTGTCCATCGCAAAACCGATCTTGATGCGTTTTTCTTTTTGAGCACTTGAACACGAACACATTAACGCGAACCCGACTATTCCAAGTAATACTTTGGTTTTCATATTTGACCTCACCTCTTCGAAAAAATGTATGGAACTGTGGAAATTAGACCAAAAAACGGATTCTTCAGCAATAGCTGAAGTATTCTTACCAATATCCGCATAGCATGAACGTGCTTCATCTCCAACCCTGCCCCAACTTATTCGGTACTTGATGAAAAAATATTTTTTTTTCACTAATTTTGTTTGAAATCCGTGGGAGATGTGTTATAAGTATCAATTAAAATACCGGCTTTTAACCATTAAAGCGTTTCCTACGATTTGAAAGCGGTTTCTGCATCCCTGACGGGATTTGGTTGACATTGCGGTATGTTTTGTGTAAAACATTGATAGGTTTGATTTTAGAACCTGTAAAACAGTTACGCATGAAGAAATTTGATTTCAAGCGATTGGTTCGAAAAGCAGTAACGGCATCGTTAGGAATGCTTGTTCTGTTGGCATACTCGATGGTGACGTTTGCTGCGTCGAGCAGACCGGCCGGCGAACTAATTGTCACCGGTCAGGTTGGGTCAGAAGGTACTTCTGTCGCCGTCAACGGTGAGATAGCAAAGACCGGCCGCACGGTATTCACGTCAAGCACGATCTCCACGCCGGATGGCATGGGTGCAACGATCAATTTTGGTAAAGCAGGTAAGATATCGTTAGGGCCAAACTCAATCTATACTCTTACCGGCGACACGGATAATCTTGGCGGGGATCTTTCGTCTGGAAGCGTTACGGTTTTAAGCGGGCTGGAAACTGTTAGCGTAAATAATTTGACCGGCGTGACCGTTAAGCTCAATGTCGGTGAAACGGCGATCGCAACTTTACCCAGAGCGGCTCGTGACCATACCGATCCGTCCACCGGAAAATGTATCGACGATGACAATGACGGTAAAAAAGAGTGCGGCATCGGCGCACTACCAACTTGGGGTTACATAGCCATTATTGGTGGGATTCTTGCCGTTGTTGTAACCGCAGTAGTAATTAGTGGTGGAGACGATGCATCACCATCGATAAGTCCGGTTCGTTAGTTCTAAGTTGTATTTTTTAATTGTTAGAGGTATTATTATCCAAGTTTTGAAAGGATTGATTCAGGAGGAGATTAACTACATGTTTGGCAAAAATATAGTTCGTAAATCTGTTACATCAGCTACCCTCGTAGCAGTATGGTGTGTGTTCTCAATGGTTGCCTTCGCTTTGCCGAAGGATTTTGCAGGAGAAATTACTGTTACCGGTCAAGTTACGGTCAATGGCCAGTCTGCTGTTTCGAACTCGACGATCCTTTCGGGTGCTGTAATCACAACGGCCGATAATTCAAGCTCGCTCGTTAGTCTTGGTAAGGCAGGACGGCTTGAGATCATGGCTAATTCGAGCATGACACTTCGTTTCTCGGAAAATAGCATTGTTGCTATTTTGTCTGAAGGTAAGGCAAGAGTTTCGAGTTCCGCAGGTGTTGCGACCACGGTTACAACCAGAAACGCCACGTTTATTGCGGACACTGGTCAAGCTAACAACTTTCTTGTCGAGGTAGAATGCTCACACTCGCACGTCGACGCTACCGCAGGTATCGTAACGATGCGTGAAGGTTCGAGCGATAAACAGGTTGTTGCGGGTACGACCGCGACCGCTGGTAATCTCGTTCAGACCGGCTGCAAGCCGTGTTTGCGTCCAAACTCAGCCCCTGGCCCCGCGATAGCAGGATGGCCATGGCTTCTCTTGGTCGCTGCCGGTGTTGCCGGTCTGGGGGTTTATTTTGCGACCAGGGACGATGACCATGATTTTGGCGGAGATGCAGACGTTGTCAGCCCTACTCGCTAAAACTCATTGGGTCTGTTTTAAAAAAGTGCGGGTCATGTAATTTACGTGACCCGCTTACTTTTGTCTGCGTCCCAATTTATTAAAAATTAGGTTACGGTTTTATTCTATTAGTTATGCATATAGCAGTTATCGGCACCGGATATGTCGGATTAGTTACAGGTGCGTGTTTTGCGGAATTTGGAGTTGATGTTACGTGCGTAGATGTTGACATCGAAAAGGTTGATAAGCTCAAACGCGGTGTCATCCCCATCTATGAACCCGGACTCGACAAAATTGTCGAGAAAAATGTTGCGGCTGGCCGCCTGCAATTTACGACTGATATTAAATCAGCTGTTGAAAGGTCATTAGTGGTGTTTATGGCCGTTGGCACGCCGCCGCAGGAAGACGGTTCACCCGACATGAGTTACTACCGGCAGGCCGCTAAGGACGTTGCCGGAGCAATGAACGGGTACAAGGTTCTGGTTACGAAATCGACTGTTCCTGTAGGCACCGGCGAATGGCTTCGTCAGTTCGTCGCAGCCAACCTTCCGGTTGAGACCGATTTCGGAGTAGCATCAAATCCCGAATTCCTTCGCGAAGGAGCCGCGATCGAAGATTTTATGCGTCCCGACCGTGTGGTTATCGGTAGTAATGAGGCGAAAGCGATAGATGTGATGAAAGACCTCTATCGCCCGCTCTTTCTGATAGAAACGCCGATTGTGATCACATCGCTCGAAGCGGCAGAGCTGATAAAGTATGCGGCGAACGCATTTCTCGCAACCAAAATCACATTTATTAACGAGATCGCCAACCTCTGCGACGCTATCGGCTGTGACGTTCACGATGTCGCCCGCGGCATGGGAATGGACAATCGAATCGGTCGCAAATTTTTGCATCCGGGGCCGGGTTACGGCGGATCGTGCTTTCCTAAAGATACGCGGGCGTTGACCACGGTTGCTGATAAATTTGGCGTTGAAACGCGGATCGTCGATGCTGTCGTCGAGGCAAACGAACGGCAGCGTGAGGCAATGATCCCGAAGATCGAAAAGTTAGTCGGCGATCTGAAGGGAAAAACTATCGGCGTACTAGGGCTTTCTTTCAAACCTGAAACTGACGATATGCGTGAATCGCCGGCCATTGAGATCATTAAAGAATTGACCAGACGAGGAGCAAAAGTTAGGGCTTTCGACCCTGTGGCGATGAGCGAGGCGCGTCATTATCTATCGGAGATCGAATACGCGGCGGACGAATACGACGCGATAAGCGGTGCCGACGCCATGGTCATTGTGACGGAGTGGAACCAGTTCCGAGCACTCGATATGGAGAGGGTAAAGAGTCTTTTAAAGGCTTCGAAGATCGCGGACCTCCGCAATATCTACGAACCAAAAGATATGCGGGCTATGGGCTTTGAATATGTAGGCGTCGGCAGATAGTTGCAGAGTTAGAGAGTTGCAGAGTACCAGAGGCGGAAAATATGCTATTCCGAAACTCTGTAACTCTGTAACTCTGTAACTCTGGTACTCTGAAACTCTGAAACTCATATGTCTTTAACCACTAAAGTCCTCATCACTGGCGGAGCCGGATTTATCGGCTCGAATCTTGCCGACGAACTGATCCGGCAAGGTGCTAAAGTGACGATCATCGATAATCTGTTAACCGGATTTCGCGAAAATCTGGAAGAGATCGAAGGTGATTTCGAGTTTATCGAAGGCGACATTAACGATGATACCGCTCTCACAAAAGCTATCGACGGTGTCGAAGTGATCTTTCACGAAGCCGCCTTGCCTAGCGTTCCGCGTTCGGTTGAGAATCCGGAGGAAACTCATGAGGTTTGCGTAAACGGCACTTTTAATCTTCTGGTAAAGGCCAAAAATGTAAGTGTCCGGCGACTAATATACGCCGCATCGAGTTCGGCTTACGGTGACCAACCCATACTTCCAAAGGTTGAAAATATGCGTCCCGATCCGCTCTCACCATACGCGGTCGCAAAACTTACCGGCGAATTATATTGCCGTGCATTCAATAATGTTTATGGCCTCGAAACTATTTCGCTGCGATATTTCAACGTCTTTGGCCCGCGGCAAAATCCGGCGTCGATGTATTCCGGCGTGATCTCTCGGTTTATCGACGCGCTTATGTCCGGCAAATCGCCGGTGATCTATGGCGACGGTGAACATTCGCGGGATTTCACATACATTGCGAATGTCGTTGACGCCAAT
>JBDSCV010000100.1:0-3841 GCA_039920905.1 Pyrinomonadaceae bacterium | reverse complement strand
ACGCTGTGTCGCCGACTAATATTTTCAATGCCTCAGCCACCTGCGTTGCCGAAACGGTCGCAATTATCGGCATTATCACACCCGCCGTGTCGCACGTGGGCGACGAACCCGCGTCGGGCATTTCGTCAAAAATACAGCGTAGGCAAGGTGTCTCGCCTGGAATTATGGTCATCGTCGTGCCGTAGCTCGACACAGCCGCGCCATAGATCCAGGTCTTATCATGTTTTACACACGCATCGTTTAGCAGATAACGGACCTGAAAATTGTCGGTGCCGTCAAGGATCAGATCGCATCCGTCAATCAATCGTTCAATATTTGAGTTGTTTACATCCGCGATGATCGCCTCGACCTCGATCTCGGAATTTATCTCCGCGATCCGTGCTTTTGCAGCGACAGCTTTTGGCAGACGCACGGCGGCGTCGCTTTCTTTAAATAATGTCTGTCGCTGAAGGTTTGTAAACTCGACAAAGTCGCGGTCAACTATATGCAAGCAGCCTACGCCCGCCCGCGAAAGCATTTCCGCATGAGAGGCACCGAGCGCACCGCAGCCGACGAGCAAAACGCGCGAATTCTCGAGCCGTTCCTGTCCGGCTTTGCCTATTTCGGAAAATAGTATTTGCCTGCTATATCGTTCGTTCATTATTTCCCGGTGTCCCCATCTGCCGTTCATTAACCGCCTCGTTACAGGCTTGAACAAACAAATCTAATCAAACAGTTGTTGAAAAAAGCTCCGAGTTTATTCTGGCAAAAACACACTCTTTCATCTCGTCAACCGGAGCAGATTGCCCGGTCCATATCTCAAACTGTTTGGCTCCTTGCGCGATAAGCATTTCGAGGCCGCCGAAAGCCGGAATTCCGGCTTTTTTCGCCTCACGAATTATCGGCGTGTCAGTTGGTCTGGTCACAAGATCATAGACAAATTTTACACCATAGAGCTGCTCGGCTTTGAAGAGCGATTCGTTTTCGAACTGCCCTGTCATGCCGAGTGGGGTTGTGTCCACTACAATTTCAAAACTTGAAAGATCGATTTTTGATCGTTGGTCTTTGGTCAGCGATAATTCTGCAGGCTTAACATCGAATTCGGTTGCTAACAATTCTGCTTGGTGCAGATCGCGGGCAAAAACAGTCACATCGGCATTTTCTTGTTTCAGAGCGTAAACACAGGCGCGAGCTGCTCCGCCCGCCCCGAAAAGAGCGACACGAACGCCGCCAAGATCGCCAAATTTTTCCTTCAGCGGAGTGATAAAACCGTGTGCGTCGGTATTGTAGCCGGTCAGTTTTCCGGCTTCGATCTTGACCGTATTGACCGCACCGATCTTTTCGGCGGTTGGGCCAATGGCGTCAAGATGTTTCATTATCGACTGTTTGTGCGGCATCGTGACCGAAAAACCTTCAAAATTTACCTCGACCTCACGGGTTTCACTCCTTACCAATCGGCGCATAAATTCGCCGATATCTTTGACCAGAAACGGAACAAACACGGCATTAATCTTCCGAGAAGAGAACGCCGGATTGTGCATAAAGGGCGAAAGCGACTGTGCAACCGGATCACCAATAACGCCAAAAACTTTGGTGTTTTCGTCGAGTTCCCTGACGCGGTAAATTCCGACCAGATCCCTTGCAGTGATCTGTCCCGGCGCGGTTTCGCCGCGGTAATCGAGCGACGCATAGGTCATAAATGCACCGTAAGCCAAACCCAATATCCGCGTCCATTTCCCTGCCTCCCCCATGGCTATCGGAACAATCTGCTGGTTTTGAGATTTCGCTCGTTTTAGCAGCTTCCAAACTGGAATTGTGTCGACGATGTCGTCCGCTTGAACAGCGATTTTTATAATCTCCGTGTCAGAGGCTGCTAATCGAAAATAGACAGCGTCGCGATCGTCGGGTGTCTTCTCAAAATCATGATGAGAAAGTATTCGGTTGCTCCAGTCTGCGGCCTCGCCGAATACATCTTCTTCGACATCAGCGGCCCAAAATCCCAATGGCGGATTTTGCCAAAACGCAGTTCTGTCTTCGATAGACGCTGTGTTATTACCGCCTTGCTCGGGTGAGCGAAACGTCGCAAGCAGCGGTTTTTTGAAGTTTAACCTTGCGATCTCCATCCGGCATTTATCTACTTGAGACGGCTCCAGACAATCAAAACGCACCTCGATCACGTCGGCGAATTCCTCCGCACGCGTGATGTTTCCGATCATTTCATCAGCGGTTTCGGCACTGACCGAAACGCAGATCTTGCCGTTGTTCATGTAGTCGTACTTTTTTGATCCAATACAAAGCTAACGGCCATAACCAGACAAACAATGACGCAGACCGACGAAGCGACGACGATGGCCGTGTTGCCGCTCTGTTTGACAGCGATCGCGGTTGCGGCCCACGCAATCGCGAGCGGATAAAAATAATTCTGTAATTTCAGCCGGACGATCACCGCTAAAGCAGCCGCGAGAATAATGGATGCGACACCGAGCGTGTTCCAACCTACAGCCGGCATTTCGACACCTAAATATTTCAAGAAGACCGCAAAACTAACCAGCGTCGCCGCCGTCACCCAGCCCGCATAGACGCCAAATACAGATTTAGTAAAAAGCGGCCCGCCTTCCGCTCCCGGCCGTCGAAATCTGACAAGCATCAAAATGAGCGTCACCAACAATGAAAATATCAGTAACAGACAGACGCCGACCTGTTCCCGGTGCCAAAAATATATCCACGCGCAATTTAACACGCTGCTCAAAATATAAAGTGAGCGGAAAGGGCGAAATCGGGTGAGATTAGCTGGTAAAAGCTGGTAAATACTAAATGCAAGTATTCCCAGATAGATCACGCTCCAGATCGTAAATGCATAACCGGCGGGCGTTATTACGGTTGGATATGCATCCGAAATAACCTCAGGTGTTACACCGTTTACATAGCCGGCCGCCGCGAGCCCGTTAAAGGTAATTGTCGCAATAGTTGCAACGAGAACGAGTATTGACCGCATCCGATCCAGAGTATTTGGTTCACTTGTCATTGGCTGATTATCTCACTAAAATGCAAAAATCATCGCGGACGCCATTGCTGAATTGACGATTTCGTATGAAAATAGCGGAAAACGTAAAGTTTTGTAAATTGAGATTTGCTGAAAAAATAACATTGCCAACCAAATTCCGTGTAAAAGCGTCTTAAACACGTCTTTGGCATCGAGATTGCTTTAAGATAAGCGGACGAACTTTCCCTCTTTCCCCGAGAGAGTAATTTATCGAAAGAGGAAAAATGAAAGCCATGAAAGTTTTACAGAAAATATTATTTACGTTTGGGATGGTCGTCGTATTGACGTTTGCCGTTTCGGCTCAAAAAAACGACCAGAAAAAGCCGCCGCCAAAGGGTGATCCACCCGTGGTCACGCCACAGCCAAAGCCCCCGCCGCCGCGTGAAAATCCGCCTCCGGATTCGAATAAGCCAAAGAAACCAGGTTTTTCGATCATTTCAAGGGTCCGACCCGAGGGCGAATCGGCATAAAGCAGAATTGATCTTGCAAGAAAGGTGGTTCCATCACGGGACCGCCTTTTTTATGTCCTTAGCCCCGCGAAATTTCTCTTTGCGGTCTTTCTGGGCTATATTTGTGGAAACTCATTAGCTCTACATTCACGCCGAGGAGAATTTTTAGATGTCAAATTTTATCCGTCCGCTCCGGTTAGTTTTATTAGTCGCACTCGTTCTGGCCGCCGTCCCTTCCATTTTTTACTCTCAGTCCGTCGATCCTTCGCTTTATCAGAGTATGCAATGGCGAATGATCGGGCCGTTTCGTGCAGGGCGAACGGTCGGAGCGGTGGGCATACCGTCGCAGCCAAATGTATTTTTTATGGGC
>JBDSCV010000099.1:0-3996 GCA_039920905.1 Pyrinomonadaceae bacterium | reverse complement strand
TCCGAGCGTGCCGAGTATTGGGGCTGGACGAATATTTACACCTATTCCAAATCGCTCGCCGAGCAGATCATCGCCCAGCAGGACGACATCGTGAAGATTCTCGTGCGCCCCAGCATCGTCGAATCTGCAAACCAGTATCCGTTCCCCGGCTGGAACGAAGGCTTTACAACAACTGCACCGCTGATTCTTATTGCATTGCGAGGCCAGCCAATAATTCCGGTAAACGAAAAACTCATCCTCGATATTATCCCGGTCGATATGGTTTCGGGTGCGATACTCGCCGCTACGATGAACG
Organism: Pyrinomonadaceae bacterium; assembly: GCA_039920905.1. GTDB lineage: Bacteria > Acidobacteriota > Blastocatellia > Pyrinomonadales > Pyrinomonadaceae > OLB17. Next base: position 3,701 of record JBDSCV010000099.1, on the reverse strand, counting down.
CGCTCGTCGATGACAAACCGCCGCTTGTTTTCCAGGCGTCGTCGGGCGACTCGAACCCCATCGACATGAAACGCATCGTAGGGCTTGTCGGGCTGTACAAGCGTCAACATTTTGAAGACAGAGAGACGGGAAACAAGATCGCGAACAAACTCGCCGGCATGGTCGAGACACAGACCGTCACAAACCGGACGTATCAACTAGCGTCGGCTCCGATGCTTAATAAACTGGCAAAAGGGGCGGATAAGTTGCTTGATAAAGCAAGTCCGCGCTGGGGCGGTGGTCGTATCGGCAACATCGTTGCGGATCTGAAAAAATCCGTCGAGTCGTTTGAGCAGACGACGAAAGAGACGATGGAAGCGTTTGCGATGTTTAAGCCGTTCATGATCGACAACGAGTATTTGTACCGCTCGGACAACGTTAGGGCATTGTATTCCGTGATTAAGGAAAAGGAAAAAGACTTGCTGCCGTGGTATCCGGAAAAGCTCGACTGGTATGACTATTGGCTCAACGTCCATTTTCCCGGAATGCGAAAATGGGTGCTGCCGACGCTTGAGGAAGAGCTAAAGGCAGTCGAAAAACGCTCTTATACCTACAAAGATCTGCTCGATTTGTTTGATACATCGGTTAAGCGTTTCCCGACCCGCGTCGCGATGCGTATCGAGCGAAACGGACGAAAGGAACAATACACTTTCGAGGACGTTCGAGAATTAACACTTCGTGCTGCCGGTTTCCTCGCCACAAACGGCATCAAGCACAACGACCGCGTCATCCTGTTCTCAAACAACATGCCGGAATGGGGAATGACTTATTTTGGCATTCTCAAAGCCGGTGCGACGGCAATTCCGATCGATCCGGCTTCGTCGGTGGATGAAATTATTGCGTTTGCTAAGGCTGGTGAAGCGTTGGCGATAGTGGTTTCGCCGAAACTTGCGGCGGAAAATCCTGAGTTGAAAGCAAAGCTCGATGAAGCTTTTGCTGGAAAGAGTGCCAAGCAGGGGCCCAGCGTTCCAGTCGTTTGGACGTTTGACGATGTTTTCGCGATCCAATCGGAGACAGAGGAAGCCAAGCGAAATGCGCTGCAGCCGGCGAGGATTCATTCGAATGCGATCGCGTCGCTGATCTTTACGTCTGGCACGACCGGCACGCCAAAGGCGGTGATGCTGTCGCATAAGAACTTTGTCAACATGATCTCGATGCTCTCGTCGGTGCTCGATATGGACATTACCGATGGCGTGCTATCGGTGCTGCCGATGCACCACACGTTCGAGTTTTCGGCTGGATTTCTGACGCCGTTCTCTAACGGAACGCAGATCACTTATCTCAACGAGCTGACCGCCGAGGAACTTTCGCGGACAATGGAAAACAGCCATGTTACCGGCATGGTTGGCGTGCCTGCTCTGTGGGAAATGCTGCATCGGCGGATTAAAACACGGCTTCGCGAACGCGGTGATTGGATCGCTGATATGGCTGATAACGTCATCGAATTTAACGCCTGGATACGCGACAACACGCCGTTCAATCTCGGCCCGATCGTATTTTTCCCGATACATCAGGGCCTCGGCGGCAAGATGCGTTATCTGATCTCGGGCGGCTCGGCGCTCAGCGAAAAGGTGCAGAAAGATCTGCACGGGCTAGGGTTTACGGTGCTTGAAGGTTATGGTTTGACCGAATCGTCGCCAGTGCTGACAGTTGCTCGTCCCGGCAACAAACTATTGCGCGGCAGCGTTGGCAAACCTTTGCCCGGAGTCGAGGTTAAGATCAACAAGCCGGACGAAAAAGGCGTCGGCGAGGTGTATGCTCGCGGGCAGAATGTGATGGTCGGTTATTACAATAACGACAAAGCGACCGAAGCCGTTTTGAATGATCGATGGCTCAAAACCGGTGATCTCGGACGGCTCGATGAGGAGGGAAATCTGTTTATCGTCGGGCGTTCGAAGGACGTCATCATCGACTCGAACGGAAAAAATATCTATCCCGACGAGATCGAGGATCATTACGGCAAATCACCGCATATCAAAGAGATGAGCATCGTCGGCCTGCCCGATGACGACGGCGGCGAAAAGATCGCGGCACTCGTCGTGCCCGATTACGAGCACGACATCGCACTCTCTCGCAGCGAGGTAAACAAACAGATCGAGCAGCATTTCCGCGAGGTTTCGGCTGGTCTCGCATTCTTCAAACGCGTCAAGGTTTTGCACATTACGCCGTTCGAGCTGCCGAGGACGGCAACGCGAAAGGTCAAGCGGCCTGAGGTCGTTGACATGCTCCAAACGCTCGAGGATCGAGCCAAATCAAAGACTAAAACTGTTATCGAGACCAAGGGCGACGACAACGCTCTTTGGATTCGCAAGATCGTCGCCAGCGTCTCAAACAGGCCGCTTTCTGACGTTGTGATGGAGGACAAGCTCGCCGATCTCGGCTTTGATTCCCTGATGTTCGTCGAGCTTCAGGCTGCGGTCGAAGACGCGGGCGGGCGTGTCGCTTCGCCGGATACGTTGAACGAAGTACAGTCTGTTCGCGAACTGTTGTCGGCGGTGCAGCGGGTCGATAAGTCGAAAAGGCTCGCCGACGAACCAAAGTCAGAAGAGAAGAAAGACGATGAAGACATTGTCATTCCGTCAATAGTTCGCCGCGTTGGAAATGCCGTTGTCGATTTTGCGACCGACACACTCTACGACAATGTCTTGAAAACACGGATAGAAAGCGAGGCCAATGTGCCGCAGCACATCAATTTTATCGTCGCTCCAAATCACACTTCACACATCGACACCGGTTTGGTGAAAAAGGCGCTTGGGCGTGATGTGGCCGAGCAGACCGTTGCCGTAGCAGCAGCAGATTATTGGTTCGACACAAAATACAAGCGTGCGTATATGAACAATTTCACGACGCTTGTTCCCATCGAACGCACCGGTTCATTGAGACAATCTTTGAGGCATGTCACGCAGATCCTAAATGAAGGCTACAACGCACTCATTTTTCCCGAAGGCGGGCGTCAGGAATCGGGGCAGATTGCTGAGTTCAAACCGATCATCGGCTACCTCGCTCTGAATCAGAAAATAGGCATTTTGCCGATCTATATCTGGGGCACGTATCAGGCGTTTCCGAAAGGAACGATCTTGCCTAAAGGCAGCAGTATCGGTGCCAAGGTCGGTGCCAAGGTCGGCAAGTTTCTGGAATACGACGAGCTAAAAGCCATGACCGAAGGCGTCCCAAATACTGAGGCATACCGCGTCGTTGCGGCCCGCGTCCAGCACGAGATCGAAAATATGCGCGACGGTAAACGCGTTAAATTTGACGTCGAGGCACTCCGCGAACAATGGAAAGCCGAACGGCGGAAATCGCGTAAACAGGAAGCTGTGATAACGGACTAGAGAAACTATGAGACATCGTAAGCTTACAATTTTGATGCCCGGTATTTTTCTTTGGTGTTCATTAGGTCTTTCGGGCCAGACCGTTGATAAAAAGCAGATGACCGATAAGGTCAAGGCTGAGTTCATGCACGCCTGGAACGGTTACAAGCGGTATTGCTGGGGCCACGACGATCTGAAACCGATCAGCAAAACGTGCCGTGACTGGTACGGCACGACGATTCTGATGACGCCGGTTGATTCGCTGGATTCGTTGTATTTGCTTGGTTTCAAAGACGAAGCTGATAAGACCCGCGAATATATCGTCAAAAATCTTTCGTTCGACAAGGACAT
>JBDSCV010000098.1:0-2875 GCA_039920905.1 Pyrinomonadaceae bacterium | reverse complement strand
CTCCATAGTATTAAGAATGCATTCGACATTACGCGTGGCCACATAATCCGCGAGTTCCGCGGTTTCGTTGCCGCCTTCCTCGATAAGATGAAGAATTTCGGAACGTTTTTCTTTTAATTCTTCGTTTGTTTGATACTCGACTCCGACCTTTGTATATAGATCCCAGCAGTAAAAATCAAACGATGTATTAGACGCGGTAAGCTGTTTATCCAGTTGTTTTATCTCATCCAAATTCATCTGTTGGATGAACAAAAAACCAACCACGACATCGGCGACCTGAACGCCGGTATTGTCAATATAATTTTGAACCTCGACACGTTTGCCGGTCGCTCTTAAAATGCGCTGAAAAGTGTCGCCCATCACCGAATTTCGAACGTGTCCGATGTGGGCGGCCTTGTTGGGATTGACAGACGTGTGCTCGACACACACTTTTACGGCCGTTGTCGACAATGATTTGGCAAGACTCGGCAGTGCGTCGGCCGCCGCATTTTCTCTCAAAAACTTTGCCCTGTCAAAAAACACGTTGAGATAACCGGCCCCGCCGACTTCGACCTTGTCCACGATTTCACTTAATTCCAACGCAGATCTCAGGGTGTCGGCGATCTCACGCGGATTTTTCTTTTCGCCGGTTGTCTGCTTGATCTTTTTCGCCAGCTCAAATGCAATGGGGAAAGCGAGGTCGCCGAGTTCCGTTTTCGGCGGCATCTCGGCAACGATCGCGTCAGGCTCGACGCCGAATTGTGCGACTGCCGTCGTGCGAACCGCGTCTCGAAGTGATCTTTGAATCTCGGTTATGGTCATTAAGTTATCCGTAAAACCAGCAAAATAAACGGTAATTATAGACTCTTGACCGCACGTTTAGCAAAACACCGGGCTTTTGATTTCTCGCCGGAACAGCTAAACTCATAAACTTACGGCAAATATCTGATATGGCAAAAAAGGTAAAGAAAAAAATAGACCTGAAAAAGATCGCCGATGGCGTAAGGCTGATGCTCGAAGGTATTGGCGAGGACGCGGATCGCGACGGTTTGAAGAAAACGCCGGAGCGTGTCGCCGATTTCTATGCGGAACTAACGGAGGGGATGTGGATCGACCCTAGTGAGCATATCGTGCCGTTGCCGGGCGATTCGCACGACGAAATGGTGATCGTCAAGGACATTTCGATCGCATCGGTATGCGAGCATCATCTTGCGCCATTCACCGGAAAGTGCCATATCGCTTACATCCCGAAAAATGGACGTATCATCGGCCTATCTAAACTTGCGCGCATCGCGGAGGTCTTTGCCCGGCGATTGCAGGTCCAGGAACGCCTGACCCAACAGATCGCACAGACGCTGTTTGACAAGCTGGACCCGATCGGCGTGATGGTCGTTATCGAGGCAGAGCATACGTGTATGACGCTTCGCGGCGTCAAAAAACCGGGTTCTGTCACCATCACATCGGCGGTTCTTGGCGGTTTTCGCAAAGACCCGCGAACGCGGGCTGAGGCGATGTCGCTGATAAAGGGATAACCTCTTGGGAGTTGAATGGGGTTAGCTAAACGACTTGATTTGCTTAGCTAAGTATGAAATAATTTGTCTGTGAGGTTTGCATTATGACCAAAGTAAATATGCACGAAGCCAAGTCGCGTTTGAGCCAGCTTGTTGAATTAGCAAAGAAGGGCGAGGACGTTGTGATCGCAAAAAACGGAGTCGCCGAAGCCCGCCTGGTCGCTATCAAACCTGAGCCGAAAGACTGGTTCGGGATGGACGAAGGCAAAATCTGGATGGCAGATGATTTTAATGAGCTGCCCGAGGATATTTTGGAACTAATGAGCGATCCCAAGATCTTTCCTGAATGAAGCTAATGAACACGAATGAGGTACTTGGTTGATACGCAAATATTCTTATGGTTTTTATCAGAAAGGAATCGCTTTTCTGCAAAGGCTCGGCAATTTCTTGAAGATACAGATTCCAATCAGTTCTATCTGTCTGACGCGACGGCTTGGGAAGTTTCGATCAAGTATGGCCTGGGGAAATTGAAACTACCGGAAACGCCCGAAATTTTCTTTATGGATAGGGTCAGGCAATCCGGCTATAAGCCATTGCGTATTGACCTGCGGCACGTAACTCGGGTCCATGCATTACCGCAATTGCATCGCGATCCTTTTGATCGGCTGTTAATAACACAAGCAATTTTAGAAAATATGACGATAATTTCCGACGATCGTATCTTCAGATCATATGAAGTCGATTCGCTGACATTAAAAGATCTTTCTTGATGACCAAAACTTTCTACATTACAACTCCTATCTACTACGCGAACAGTTTGCCGCATTTGGGCCATCTTTATACGACGATCGTCGCGGATGTGATTCGGCGGGGCAGGAAACAGCGGGGGTTTGACACGTACTTTCTGACCGGTACGGATGAGCACGGAATCAATATCCAGCGGGCAGCGGAAAAGGCCGGACGAACCCCAAAGGAGCAGGCCGATTACATTTCGGGTGAATTGAAGAGGATGTTTCACGATTTCGGGCTGGATACCGAAAATGGCGGCTACGACGTTTTTATGCGGACGACCGAGCCGTTTCATTATGAAGCGGTTCAGCATTTCTGGCGTGAGATCATCAAAAACAAAACTCCGAAAGGGAACGAGACGATCTACAAAGGCTTTTACGAAGGCTGGTTTTGTGCTCCGTGTGCCGCATACAAAACCGAAGGCGAGTATTACACGCCTGACGATTCTGAGACACCTAACTGCCTGATCCACGAACGAGCGCTCGATAAGGTGGCTGAGGAAAGTTATTTCTTTCGGCTGTCTGATTATGATGTATTTTTGATAGATCTTATAGAAAATGATCCATTTTTGGTTAGGCCCGAATCACGCCGAAATG
>JBDSCV010000097.1:0-7767 GCA_039920905.1 Pyrinomonadaceae bacterium | reverse complement strand
CTTATCAACCGAGCCTCCTCAAAATAGTCGGCAAAGACGACCTGCAGTCAGTTGCTCCACAGGTGTTACTCGATCAATTAGACTTCTCGTAACCTCCCGTCCGCCCGGCGCCGAGATGCGCACCCGCTACGGCACCGGCTATGTTGGCCGAGATCTGTGCGACGGCCGTAAGTGGATAGAGAACGTCAAACGCAAAGATGATCGCGATCTGAGCCAGAGCGGGGAAGATCGCTATCCAAAGGCCCCAAGTCCATCCACCCGAAGGCCGCACATGCCCGACGATCCAGCCTAGTGCGCCGTAGACGATCAAGTTAATAACAACAAACGTTATCGTTACCGCGACTCGCCAGCTCATATCGGCCGGCATGGTTGTCTCTGGGAAAAACCTGCTAAGTAAATGGAGTATCGGCGGCCCAAGAAGGAAAAGGATCACAAAGATCACGGCTCCAGCCAATACAACAACAAAACGAAATAAAACCTTATTCATCGAATTACCTCCTGCCTTTGTTAGGCGTAATCGACTTTAGCCATTGTTGACCTCTGTGTCTTAAGATATAGTCTCAAAATAATCTCAATTTATTCTCAAGATGAATACCATGAACGGTCAAGAATGTTTCGAATTCGAGAATTTTCGCCTTGACCCATCTCATCTATTGCTTTTCAGGGGCTCTGAACAGATCGATCTCGCTCCCAGAGTGATCGAAACTCTGGTCGCTCTCGTCAACAATAACGGCAGAATTCTCAACAAGGACGAATTGATGCAGCTCGTTTGGCCGGATACGGTCGTGGATGAAAGTAATATCTTCCAAAACCTTTATCTTCTGCGAAAGACGCTTGGAATAAAGAGGGACGGTGACCCGTTTATCGAAACGCTTCGGAGACGCGGATACCGTTTCTCTGCCGACGTAACTTTTAGAGAGTTGCCGGCTCACTCGTTACTAAAAGAGTCCGTGCTGCCTTCACCGCTGGCACCTACGCATTCTTCTAAAACTCCAATGCTCCGCGCCGATCGGCAATTCTCCAATGGCGGATTGGTCCTTTGCATTGCCCTTTTGCTCTGCGTCCTCGTGACGGTTATCGCATCTCTATTCTATCGTCCGTGGAGCGGCTTTTCTCTCGATGCTAACTCGCCGAGACAATTCCCCGCCTCTATCGCCGTGATCCCTTTTCGAATGATCAATATCGACTCACAGCGGCTTAGCCAAGGTATATGTGACGCCTTGATAACGCGCCTCGGCAACGAGCATAAGGTTATTGTTCGTCCAACCAGAGCAGTACGTCAATATATCGATCCGGATCAAGACACAGTTGAAATAGGACGGATGCAAGGCGTAGAAGCGGTACTTGACGGCAGTATTCAACAGGACGCCGGGCGGATTCGCGTGACTGTCCAGTTGATCGACACACTAAGCGGAGTGACCATCTGGTCAGCACAATTCGATGCGAGCAATGCAAACGCACTCGATGTTCAGGACAGCATCTCAGAGCGCGTGATTACTGAAATGTATCGTGACCTGGCATCAGACGAACCTGAATCTTGAACTGATTACGGAAATGAGAAGTTTTCTTAGTCGCCAAAGACGACCTTGTGCCCGTCGCAATCGAGGATCTCAAACTCAATACTGCCGTAAACGCGCTTTGTCGGTGGTACAAGTATGTTCGCACCCGCGGCCGCCAGTTCAGCGTGCAGCCCCTCGATATCCGAAACGATAATATAAGCGTCGGACCCCAGCCCTCGCCTGAGGGATTCGTTTGTATGAGGCAACGCGCCGGTGTCGGCTTTACCAAAATGGATCTCAACCTCACCCCGTCTGACCATCGCAAACACAGGTGGATCGAGAAAATATCCAAGGATCAAAAACCCGAGGGTGTCGCGGTAATATTCGGCGGTGCTGACGACGTCAGGAACTACAAATTGTGGAACGATGGCTTTGAAAAGTGCGGGATCACCCATACAAAGGGTTATTAACCGGCGGTCATCATTAGCCCGATCTTTTCGACCGAGGTAACTTTCGGATCCACCTGGCCGACGATCTTGCCCTCGCGTATCACGAGCAGGCGATCCGCAAGCGCCGTAACCTCTTCTAATTCAGCAGACACCAGCAAAACGGCCGTTCCGACGTCGCGCAGGGCTATCAATTTCCGGTGAATAAACTCGATCGCACCAATATCCACGCCGCGGGTCGGCTGTGAAACGAGCAATAACTTGGGTTTTAGTTCGAACTCGCGGCCGATGATCAACTTCTGCTGATTGCCGCCGGAAAGAGATTTTGCCGGAAGCGATGCATCAGGGGGTCGGACGTCAAAATTCTCAATGATCTCGCCGACGCGTTGAGCGATTGCGGCGTTGTTCATGAACCCGGTCGCCGCCGCAACCGGCGGACGATAGTGAACGCCGAGTATCGAATTTTCAGCCAGATCTGAATGCAGCAAAAGCCCGCGCTTGTGTCTGTCCTCTGGGATGTGAGCGATACCTAGCTCCTTCAATTCACGCGCGTTGCGGTGCGTAATGTCTTCACCGTAAAATTCGACCTGCCCGCCGGTTGATTGGGCAAGCCCCGAAAGCGTCTCGACGAGCTCGGTCTGGCCGTTGCCCTCGATGCCGGCGATCCCGACAATTTCTCCCGCCCGCACCGTAAAGGACACATCCGTGACAGCCGGACCATTCTTTCCGCTGACCGATAAATTTTTGACTTCTAGCACTGTTTCTTTCGGCTCAGCATCGGTTTTATCGACACGCAGCAGCACATCGCGTCCGACGATCATCCGTGCCAGGTCTTTCGCAGTTGTCTCGGCGGTTTTAACATTCCCGACCGACTTGCCGTCACGCATTACCGTGACTTCATCCGAGATCGCCAAGACCTCTTCAAGTTTGTGGGTGATAATGATGATCGTTTTCCCCTGCTCTTTCATCCGCCGGAGGATACCAAAAAATTCTTCGACCTCCTGAGGCGAGAGTACTGCAGTCGGCTCATCAAGGATCAGCAATTCGGCATTGCGATATAAAGCTTTGAGCAATTCGACACGCTGCTGCTGCCCGACTGACATGTCTTCGATACGTACCGTAGGCGAAACGCCGAGTCGAAGCTCATTCGAAAGAGCGAGGATGTCACGATTAGCCTTTTCAAGGTCAAGGTTTCCAGCCGAACCGGTTTCGGCGCCGAGTATTACATTCTCGGCCGCTGTCATCGTATCAACCAGCATAAAATGCTGATGCACCATGCCGATGCCGTTGGCAATGGCGTCATGCGGGTTGCGGATCGCGGATGCCTTGCCATCAACAAATATCTCGCCGCTGTCCGCGTTATAAAACCCGTAAGCGATCCGCATGATGGTCGATTTCCCGGCGCCGTTCTCACCGACGATAGCGTGGATCGTGCCTTTCTCGACCTTGATTGAAACGTCATCATTTGCGACAACGTTGCCGAATGTTTTTGTGATGTTCTTAAGTTCGAACATTTTTACTTCGCCATCGCATCCGTCACTTTTATTTCGCCCGCAACTATCTTCTTTTTTGCTTCTTCGGCTTTGGCGATCACATCGTCGGGGATAATTCCTTTGTTATTGTCGTCCATTGAGTAAGCCACGCCGTCTTTATCTAAGCCAAAAACGTGAAACCCGCCGTCAAATTTGCCGCCGAGAATCTCTTTAACAACATCGTAGACCGCATTGTCCACGCGCTTTACCATTGACGTGAGGACAAATCCGGGCTTCACTCCGTTCTGATTAGAATCAACGCCGATGACGAATTTGTTCGCTTCACCTTTGTCATTTTTCCCGTACTGCTCGACTGCATCGAACGCGCCGAGTCCCGAATTGCCGGCCGCCGTGAATATCACATCGGCACCTTTCTCGATCTGGGCGAGAGCAAGCTCCTTACCCTTGCCCGGATTGTTCCACGCACCGTCCGTGACGCCGACATAGTTGTCGATGATTTTGACGTTTGGATTCACCGACTTGGCTCCCTCAGCGTAACCCGTTTCAAATCTATGAATTAACGGAATGTCCATCCCGCCCAGAAAACCTAGCGTTCCAGTCTTGGATTTAGATGCGGCGATCATACCGACAAGGTATGAGCCTTCGTGTTCGCGAAAAACAAGCGATGCGACATTCTTGAGCGGTGTTTTCCCGTCCTCATCAAAAATAACGCCGTCTATGATCGCAAATTTGTTATTTGGATAATCGAGCGCAACCCTTTGCATGATCGGCCCCTGAGCAAAACCGACCCCAATTATCAGATCGAAATTCTTTTCGGCAAAGGCCCGCATCGCAGGCTCGATAGAGGTCGGATTGCCCGGTTCGACATCGTATAAACAAATGTCGAGATCGGCTTGCGCGCGCTTTACGCCTTCCCACGCTGCAGCGTTGAACGAGCGGTCGTTCTTGCCGCCAATGTCAAAAACTATGCCGACCTTGATCGTACAGCCCTCACGCTTAGCTACGGCCCTGTCCGTACAGGAAGAACCAAATATACAAGCCGCAACAACAATAGACCACAAAAAATTTCGATGCATCATAAGAGATTTAGACCGTCGCTCTTATCAATTTAGTTGTCCTGGGGAATTCCTTCGATATTTTATACGCACCACGGAGGTTTTCGCTAATCAGGTCGGCCTGGTTTTTGCGGCGGCAATAGATGACGCCGATCTCATCGCCTTTTTGCACGCGGTCGCCTATCTTCTTCGTGCACGCATAACCGACGGCATGATCCACGCCATCCTCAGCCATAATGCGTCCGCCGCCGAGGCTGCAAACCGCTGTTCCGACAGCAAAAGTGTCGATCTCCGCAACATAGCCGCCGATCTCTGACGTAACCGGGATTTCTGATAAACCCTTTATAAGCAACATCTCGGGTTTATCGCAAACATTGGGATTGCCGCCTTGCAGCTCGATATTTTGGCGAAATCGATCAAGTGCTTCGCCGGAATTCAGCACTTTGCGGATCCTGGCCTTAGCGTTGTCCATCGTATTCGCGATCTTGCTCTGGACAAGCATTGTTGCCGTCAACTCGACCGACAATTCGAGTGTCGGCTGCATCGTGTCGTCGGCCTCACCCCGAAGGATCTTCAAACATTCGTAAACCTCAAGCGCATTGCCGACATATTTGCCAAGCGGCTGGGTCATATCGGTGATCAATGCCCGGGTGTTAACGCTAAACGATTTGCCCGTTTCGCAAAGAGAATTGGCGAGCTTTAGCGAATCGGCATATTTTTGGATAAAGGAACCTGAACCAGTTTTCACATCCAAAACAAGAACGTCTAAACCCTCGGCCAGTTTCTTCGACATTATCGAAGCGACGATCAGCGGTATGTACGGGACGGTCGCCGTCGCATCCCGCAAAGCGTAAAGTTTTTTATCCGCCGGAGCTATCTGCTTGGTTTGGCCGCCAAGCGCCATACCGCATTTTTTTAGAACACTCTTAAATTTGGGAAATGCGATATGTACATCAAAACCTGGAATCGATTCGAGCTTATCGAGTGTTCCGCCGGTGTGTCCGAGCCCTCGCCCGGATATCATCGGCACGGCAAGCCCGCAGGCGGCAGCAAGCGGAGCGATAATAAGCGAAGTCTTGTCGCCGACGCCGCCCGTCGAGTGTTTATCGGCCTTTGGGGCGTCAATATCAGAAAAATCCATTATCGTGCCCGACCGCAGCATTGCCCCGGTGATCGCATATTGCTCGCGGCGGTTTAACCCGCGAATAAAGATCGCCATCACGAGTGCGCTGATCTGATAATCGGCCCAGCTGCCGTCGCAGATGCCTTCGATAAAGGTTCCGATCTCGCCGTCAGAGAGAGCTTTGCCGTCGCGTTTTATGGCGATAATTTCTTGTGGACGCATGATATTTACTGAAAAAGAACAATTTCAGTTTCGCACAAGCACGGTGCTGAAGTCTATGAAGCGGTATGATTACTAGGCCTTTACTACTAGAACGACTACCTGCGCCTTGACCGCCCGCCGTTCGCCGACGCCATCCACGGCTTCGCCGGTCTTTGCCTTGATGCTTACGCAGTTGATGCCGATCTTCAAAGCGGCGGCAATATTTGCGCGCATTGCGTCAGTGTGGGGACGAAGTTTTGGGCTTTCGAGGTCGATGACCGAATCTATGTTTGCGACGGAATAGCCTTTTTCTTTGATGAGATCGACAGCATATCGCAAAAATTGCGAGCTTTCGGCATTTCTCCAGCGCTCATCGTCGTTCGGAAAATGTGTTCCAAGATCACCGAGCGCGAGCGCACCAAGCACTGCATCCGTCGCCGCATGCATCAAAACATCGGCGTCCGAATGGCCGTCGCCACCGAGATCTGACTCGATGCGAACGCCGCCGAGAATCAGAGGCCGCCCCACAACGAGTCTGTGAATGTCTGTGCCAAACCCTATTCTATGCATCATCTTTCAGAAACATCTCCGCGAGCAATATGTCTTTCGCCCGCGTGACTTTGATGTTTCGAGAGCTTCCCTCAACAAAAGCGATCTTAACACCGAGTTTCTCGACTAGATAACACTCATCGGTGATCGACTCGTTCAGATCGATCCCGTCAAACGCCGTTCGGAGAATATCGTAACGAAATGCCTGCGGAGTGAGTGCCCGTCGCAATTTACGACGGTCTATAGTTCCAGAAATATTTTCGCCATCGATCTTCTTAATCGTGTCGGTAACCTCGGCGACAAGACACGCCGCACCGGTTTCATCGGCCTTTTCGACAGTGCGCTTTATTTCGTCAACTGATACTAATGGCCTAGCTCCGTCATGCACAGCTATTATATCTTCGTCAGCGGCCGCGATTGCGTCAAGGCCGTTTTTGACCGATGCGGCCCGTGTTTTTCCGCCGGTTACAACCAATTTGAGCTTTGAAATTTGAAATTTGAAATTTATGATCTCAAATTCCTTTTTTCCGTCTTCAGACAAAACAAGCACTATCTCGTCAATCAAGGTACACGATTCAAATCGCTTTAAAGTATGTATTATTAATGGTTTGCCGAGGAGTTGAACGAATTGTTTCGGCTGTGGGCCTGCAAATCTCTGTCCGCTTCCGGCGGCGACGATAATGGCGGTATTCATTAGACAAAGTGAAAAGTTAAAAACCAAAAGTTAAAAGTGACAGCTGTCCTTAACTTTTCACTTTTAACTTTGCGCTATTAACTTGATTCGATCTCCTCGATGATCGTCGTCTGTCGCAGTTCGCGGGTCGCTTTACGGAAACCGAGCGAACGGGAATCGTGTATTCCAAACGTGTTCTCCGACCCACCGTTCGTCTCCTCTTTCTCTTCCCAAAGCCGGCCAAAGATCATCTTTCCGGCAGTCGTTTGAAGTACACTCGTCACCGCGATATCGGCGGTTTTGCCGATCAATTTGCGGGCATTATCAACAACAACCATTGTTCCGTCATCGAGATACGCAACGCCCTGATTGTATTCCTTGCCCTCTTTAAGCACAAAAACACGCATCGCCTCGCCCGGCAAAACAACGGGTTTAAGGGCGTTGGCAAGTTCGTTAATGTTGAGCACTTCGACGCCGCGAAGCTGTGAGACTTTATTGAGATTAAAATCATTCGTCACGATCACCGCGTCAAGCTGCTTACCGAGCTCGATCAGCTTGAGATCGACCTCTTTCACCGCGGGAAAGTCTGTTTCGACGATCTGGATGTCGAGTTTGCTGTTGTTCCTCAGACGTTGGAGCATATCCAGCCCGCGTCTTCCGCGTTGGCGTTTTGACGAATCTGCAGAGTCTGCGACCTGCTGCAGCTCAGCCAGAATAAAATTCGGAAT
>JBDSCV010000096.1:0-5678 GCA_039920905.1 Pyrinomonadaceae bacterium | reverse complement strand
GCAGTTGGATGTTGTCTAGACCGGCGACCTGAGCCGTCTCAACTATTTTTTCTACCGTTTCATCCACAAAAACACCGGTTCGTAAGACGTTTTGCGGCAATTTGCTGATAATCGCCTGCGCTAAAATGGGCGAGATATAACGCGGACTTTTTACATAAAAATTAAATCCAAGTTCATCGGCTCCAAGTTTTACCGCGAGCAAGGCATCCTCAATATTTGTTATGCCGCATATTTTTACTCTGGTATAGAATTTTTTCTTATTCTCCGGGGTAAAAACCTCTCTCTTTTCGTCCTTTAAGCGCGTCACCAAATACCACACGACAAAGATATTTAATGCCAAAATAGCAATTCGCACCCATGTAAACCGCTCGTACAACTCATACAATTCAAACGGAATAAACAACGCCGTCGCAAAGGCCGTCAGGTATTCGGCCCAGCGTTTTTGCAGCCACAGGCCGATGCCTTCGGTAAAGAGCAACGCGGCGTAAATGATCGCAATTATGCCAAATGTGACAAGCTGCTTGTTGCCGACGCCGGCCAGGCTTTCGAGACCGCTTTGAACGTAGCGATTTGCCAGATCAATTCCGTGACGACTGATAAAATCCTCGGCCCACGCGTGAACGTCGCGGTCGATGAGCGTCAGCATCCTCAAGGCCACGGCAAGCAGCAAAAAGCCTTTCACGGCTTTCTCAAGCGCGATGAAATGGATCGTCCAGGTCCGCTCACGGGCCGTCTGATTTTTATATCTCAGATGCGGCTTGTTCAAATCCAGCCTCCTAACATATCGCTCGCGTTGCCGGTACGCATCAAAGTTTCGCCTATCAGAAAACCGTTAAAGCCAAGGCCTTTTAGTTCCTCGATCTCATCCTGGGTCGAGAGGCCGCTTTCCGAGATCATCAGAGTGTTCGCCGGACGCCCGGCAATCAGACGGCGTGAGACATCGAGCGAAACTTCCAGAGATCGAAGATCGCGATTATTTACGCCGATGATATTTGCGCCAATTTCAGTTGCGACTGCGAGGTCTTCACTCGTATGAACCTCAACCAGTGTGTCCATTCCAAGTTCATCCTGTGTCAGTAGTTGAAATCTGATCAGCTCCTCTTCGGAAAGTGCGGCTACAATCAGGAGCACGGCATCGGCCCCAAAAGCTGCGGCTTCATAGATCTGATACTCATCGACAATAAAATCTTTCCGCAAGATCGGTATCTTTGCGGTCTGAGAAACAACCGTAAGATCGGTCAGAGACCCGCCAAAAAACTCCGTCTCAGTTAAAACAGATATAGCTGCGGCACCTCCCGATTCGTAGCTGCGGGCGACCTCAGCAACATCGATGTCGGCATTGATAATGCCTTTTGATGGAGACGCCCGTTTTATCTCGGCAATAATGTGCGTGCGGCCCGTTCGTTTGAGAGCCCTCCGAAACCTATGCGGCTCTGCCCGACTGCGGACCTGGGCTGCATTTGATTTAATACCGGAAGGATCCACATCGCGTTTCGCAGAAGCGACCCGTTTATGCGTTTTAGCTACGATTTTATCGAGGAATGTTTCGCTCATTTTGTTGATCCCGCGAGCCTGCTAAGTTTTCCGGCCGCATCACCGTTCCGCACGCTGTTTTCGGCAATTTTGTACGCTTCGGGCAGAGAATCGGCACGACCAGCGACATATATCGCCGCGGCGGCGTTGATCAGCACGAGCCTTTCCTCATCGCGATCTTTCATCTTGTTGTCCAGAATTCCGCGGATGATTTCAGCACTTTGCCCTGCCCCGCAATTTGACGGCAGATCTTTTGCCAGAGAATAAACACCGAAGTCCGAAGCCGTAACCTCGAAAGTACTAATAGTTCCTTCATTTATCTCTGCAAACCTGGTAATTCCTTTTAATGCGACCTCGTCGAGGCCATCTTCACCGTGCACGACCCACGATCGTTTCGTACCCAAACGCGCCAGAACATTTGCCGTTTTCTCAAGCATAGCTTCATTCCACACACCGATCACATGGTGCGGAGCCGAAGCTGGGTTGCATAACGGGCCGAGATTATTAAAGATCGTCGGTTTGCCGAGCGAACGCCGGGCAACTGCAAGCGTCGGCGAAAGAGAGTGAAATCTCGGTGCGAACATAAAGCAAAGTCCATGTTCGTTCAGCTGCTGTTCTGAAACGGACGGATCACCATCGATATTAATACCCAGCCTTGAAAGTACATCGGCGCTCCCCGACATGCTTGTTGCCGCACGATTGCCGTGCTTTGCGACCGGTAGACCGCTTCCGGCGATCACAAACGCGGCGGCGGTTGAGACGTTAAAGGTCTTGGAGCCGCTCCCGCCAGTTCCGACCGTATCGACAAATGTTGGATGAATGGAACTTATGCGTTTCATCCGGTTGCGCATAAGTGAAGCGAATGCGTATAGCTCATCCACGGTGGAACCCTTTTCATTCCAAGCGGACAATACTTCCGTCAAAAGGGATTGATTTGTCGATCCGATCAACGCATCAAATAGGGTTTCAGCCTCGGACGGATCGATCTCGATGCCGGCCCTAAATTCTTCGAGGTAGTGATCTAATATTCTGTCGTTCATTCAATTTTGCGGAAGGCCTCTTTGCACAAGCCCGCGCGTAAGCATGGGCGTATCACGCAACTTGGAGGTTACTCCCTTGCTTACGCGCGGACGTGTGCATCTAAACCTCACCACCCTCGGCGATCTCGACCGCCCGCAACAAAACCTTTGCCTTATTGACCGTCTCTTCAAACTCCAATTCCGGCACCGAATCGGTGACGATCCCGGCGCCGGCCTGAATCTTTGCAACGCCGTTTTCCAGCACCAGCGTTCTGATAGCGATGCATGTGTCCATATTGCCCGAATAGTCAAAATATCCGACCGCACCGGCGTAAACGCCGCGTTGCATTGGTTCGAGATGGCGGATTATCTCAATCGCACGCACTTTCGGCGCTCCCGAAACAGTTCCGGCAGGGAAACAGGCCGCGAGGGCATCAAAGCGGTCGAGGCCATTTTTCAGTTTTGCTGAAAGCGAACTGACCAGATGCTGTACATGCGAATATTTCTCGACACTCATCAACATATCGACATTGACGCTGCCATATTCCCCCACCCTGCCAAGGTCGTTGCGGCCAAGATCGACGAGCATTAGATGCTCGGCGACCTCTTTTTTGTCGCGACGCATTTCCTCGGCGAGGGCATCGTCCTCGAAAGAGTCTTTGCCGCGTTGCCGCGTTCCGGCGATCGGCCGGTACTCAAGCCGTCCGTTTTCGCACCGGACGAGCATTTCCGGTGAGGCGCCGACGATGGCTTTTCCGTCGAAGTTGAGCAAAAACATATATGGCGACGGATTAAGCGAGCGAATCGCACGATAGATAGATACGGATGACGCCGTCGTTTGCTTTGTAAAACATTGCGAAAGAACGACTTGATAACATTCCCCGGCGGCGATCAATTCTTTTATTTGCGAGACGGCAGATTCAAAATCGGATCGCTTCCAGTTCGATGTGACATCGCTATTCGTCGCCTCGCCATCCTTAGGCACAATCAAGTCAAAATGTTCGAGTTTGTTCCTTATCTGCTTGTTTTGCTTTGCAGCCCCGTTGTAAAGGCCATGAAGAGTGTTTTCGTCATGCGCCTCGTCGGTGAACACAAGCGAAATGATCTTGATAATCTGTTTCGCGTGGTCAAATGCAACAATCGAGCGGAAAAACATAAACGCCGCATCGTCGTGATCACTATTTTGAGAATTTTGTGGTTTCAATGACTGCTCGAACCATTCGGAGCAGGCAAAACCTAAAAAACCTATCGCTCCGCCGATAAAAGATGGCAAATCGGGGTCGGTCGAGGCCTTTCGTTCTGAAAAATGCTTCTTTAGGAACGCAAACGTCCCGCTCGGCGATTCACTCTCGCTGCTTCTAAGAACAGAATCCGGATCTGCGCCGATGAACGAATACCGGGCAATGCTTTTACCGCCCTCAACGGATTCGAGCAGAAAAGAGTTCGTCGAACCGGCAGACAGCTTTAGATAAACACTAAGCGGCGTCAGCAGATCGGCCGCCATCGTTTCGACGACGGGTACGACGTTGGCGTTTTTAGTTTTTTCTAAAAAGTTCGAAAATTCACTCATAGAAAACAAAACGCCGTTCGAAACTCTATCGAACGGCGTCTGAGGAAAAGTTTGTGACCTTCAATTAGACAAACAGACTTGTCTCATCCAAAACAAACTCCAACTGGCGCCGTTAATTGCCACCAACCTAAGTTAGTTCGCCAATTGGCCGCCGTCTGGATGTTTGTCTGAAAAGAATTCATTAATGAGTTTGTATCAGTTTTATAAACCATGTGTCAACTCACATCTTTTCGGGAACCTCGATGCCGAGCGTATCTAGTGCCGATGTGAGAGCCCGTCGGGCCATGTCGGCGACTACGATCAGAACCGCTCGGTTAATGTCGTCAGGTTCGATCAATATCTTGTGGTTGTGATAGAGAAGGTTAAATGCCTTGGCGAGTGTAAACGTATATTTTGCAAGAATTGCAGGCTCATTTGCATTCGCCGCTGCCTCGACAGTTTCTTCGAGACGAGAGGCTAAAACCGCCATCGACCAAATGTCGCTGCCGTCGTCCGTCGAGAATAGTGCCGCAACATCGCCGTTTTTTGCGATCCTTAGTCTGCAGGCCTCAATATTGTCCCTTTCCTCAAGTTTTCGAAAGATTGAATTTGCCCGGACAGCCGAATACTGGCAAAAACAGCCCGTCTCACCCTCGAACGACAGAGCCTCCTTAAAATCAAAAACTATGACCGTATTTCGCGTAAATTTGAGCAGGAAGTATCGCAATGCGCCAACCGCAAGCTGGTGAGCGATGCCACGTTTCACGTCGTCGCTCGAATCGGCGTGACGCGATTCGACCTCGGAGAGAGCGTTGGCCTCGAGACGGTCGATCAGATCGTCGGCCTTAACGCCGAGGCCTTTGCGGCCGCTCATTTCAATAAACGGCTTTTTTCGATCGTCATCTGAGAGCCTAAATCCAAGCTCTTCAGCCGCACCGGGAGATAAGGCAACCATTTCGTAAGACAGATGAATACTGGCTTTTTCACCCCGCTCGGGCGAAACGGCGGCAACTCCTTTGCGAACAATGTCCTGTGGATACGACTGACGCGAATCGATCACATTATAGATCGACTCGCCGCCGCCGAATACCGGATGTTCCGAGGCGTTCGATTCGGAACTCGTGATCCAGACATCGTCGCCGTTTTTGTATTTATGAAAAACCTTGTAATTAAAATCCAGACCCAAAATCCCGAGTTTCCACATCTGATAGGCAATGTCTTTGCCGGTGTAAGTCACTGTCCCATTGGATCTTACGAGTATCTTATCGTTTTCGTGGTCGTCGCTGCCTGTGTGATCGTTAAAAGGCATCACCCAGCATCCGGCCTGTTTCCCTTCGGTCTCGAGACGAATAACATCCAGCTTTTTCATCTGCTCGAACGCCTTGTCCCAAAAATGCAGATGGAGGATCTCGGATTCACGCGGGAGGAGATCGTATCGGATAGACAGGCGCTCCATAGTATTAAGAATGCATTCGACATTACGCGTGGCCACATAATCCGCGAGTTCCGCGGTTTCGTTGCCGCCTTCCTCGATAAGATGAAGAATTTCGGAACGTTTTTCTTTTAATTCTTCGTTT
>JBDSCV010000095.1:0-10830 GCA_039920905.1 Pyrinomonadaceae bacterium | reverse complement strand
ACGTTACGGCGATAGCTACCGGAACCAATTGTTCCCGTGCAAGAGTTTGAAATAAATAGCCGCGAAAGAGCGTCTCCTCTGACACTGCCCCAACAAAAAAGATAACCAGAGTTACCAAGAGTGTCGTCGTAATGGCGTAGGTGCCCGATTCGCGATTGACAGCGAAGCTCATGCCGCCGGACATAACCGTTACGATCACGGCACTGACAAAGGCGACAGCGCCGACAACACAGCCGATAGCGAAATGCCCGAGCCACCTTCCTCGTAACGATATGCCGAGAGACTGGAACGGTAAGGTTTCGAATAATCTGCCATAGAGCCAGCCCAGAATGATCGCTATCGCTGATGATATTCCAAAGGGAATTATCAGCGGCAAATAGCTGGCCGCCGTAGATCCCATCGGTAACAAAGCGAGAACGCCCATCGCTCCGAAAATAAAGAAAAACGACAAGAGAACAAATGAGAGAAGGAAGGTTGCGGCTCTCCACCCGCTGCGCAATTGTCCGTTGTCATTGAAGAGAATGATCTTCATTTTCGTAGGTGCGTTTGATTCTAACGGAATTCTAAACGTCAAACAAAGGCCAACATTTGCCGGTGGCAATTGTGTTAAACTTGCACTCGTGGAAATTGGGCCGGGAAAGCTAAAACGCCGCAAGACGCCGTGGGTGGTGGGGACGATCATGGTCGTCTCGCTCGCGACGCTCGTCATCCTGCAGTCTACCAATCTATGGAAGGATTTTGCGATCGAAACTTCCGTCGACCTGCTGCTGCTTTACGCTCTTTCTTCGCTCAATTTTATCGCATTGGTGATCTTTGGATTCATTTTTTTGCGGAGCATCATCAAGCTGATGCGAGAGCGGCGGACGCTGGTGCTCGGTGCCCAGATCAAGACACGGCTCCTGATCTATTTTTTTGCGGTTAGCCTGCTGCCGATCATCGCGATGGCCGTTTTTTCGTATCTTTTTATGAACCGGGCCCTTGAACGGTGGTTTACCCAAATACCCGAAAATGTTATTCGCGAGGCTCGTGAGGTGCAAAAACAAGCGCTCGTTGACCGGGCCGAAAAACTGGACGAATCTACTCGGATGCTTGCGGCTCTTCTTGAAAAAACTGAGCCCAGCCAGGCCGATCTTGGAAAGATCGTCGAGGCAGGCAGTTTAACGCACATCAGCATTGTTACGACCGCAAACCAAACAATTGCTGGTTTTGAACGCGAACTTCCGCCCAATCAAGAAAGGGATCTGATTGCAATACTGGTTGCCGCGCGGTCGGGAAACATGGCAGAACCTTCACTTCGCGACGGAAAAGGTTTTGATGTTTCGGTTGCTAATATGTCGGGTGGGCGAAGGTTGATTGTAATTCCCGATCCCGTCGGAACGCGGACAGTTAGCCAGATCGTTGAAAATTCTGTTTCGGAATTTGAACGTCTAAAACAAAAACAAGTAACCGTGCGACAGGTGGGTTTTTTGACGCTCGGCGTGCTGACATTCTTGCTTATATTTGCTTCGTCATGGATCGCGATTAGCGTTGCCCGCGGCCTCACCGCGCCGATCAAGGCGTTGGCCGAAGGTGCGGACGAGATCGCGCGCGGCAATCTTGGCCATCGGGTCGATGTATTTGCGGAGGATGAGCTTGAGTTGCTGGTCACAACATTCAATGAGATGTCGGCGAGGCTCGAATCAAACTCGATTGAACTTGGCGAGCGGCGTAAATACATTGAGACGGTGCTTGAAACTCTCCCGACCGGCGTCATTTCGTTTGACGCAGATGATCGTATAAGTACGATCAATCGGGCGGCTGTGAACATTTTACGGCTGGATGGCGATAATTTTTTGGCGGCAAATCTCGAAGTCCTGGTTAGCGATGAAAACCGTGCTGCGTTAGAACGGCTCATCAGGCGTGCAAGACGCGTCGGACACGCCTCCGATCAAACGGTTTTGAAGGACGAATATTTGGATGGCTCAGCTGCGACGGAGAATAATCTGACCGTCGCTTTGACGGCGACAAAATTGCCGGCAGACGGCGGTATTGTCCTCGTTATCGAGGATCTGTCCGAGCTGATCTCGGCGCAGCGGGCTTCTGCCTGGCAAGAGGTTGCACGGCGAATGGCACATGAGATCAAAAACCCTTTGACGCCCATCCAGCTTTCGGCCGAGCGGATCGCAAAACGATTTACTAACAGCGGACACGCAGACAACGGCGGCGGAAAGCGTTGGCCGCTTGGCGATGTTGTCCATGAGAGCACAGCGACGATTTTGCGCGAGGTCACATCGCTTAAGACTATGGTTGATGAGTTTTCGCGATTTGCCCGATTGCCCGACACGAAACTCGAAACGGGCGATCTAAACGATGTGATAGATCAGGCCGTTACAGCGTTTGACGACCGGTTTTCGCGCCTTGTGATCGATCTCGAACTCGCAGACGCTCTGCCCGGTGTTTCACTCGACGCCGAACAGCTAAAGCGCGTTTTTGTGAATTTGATCGAGAATTCGGTTGAGGCGTTTGAGAAAAATGCTGACGAGCCGCGAATATTGTTGACGACGCGTTACGAAGTGGCCCGTGATCTGGTCGTAGCCGAGGTGTCGGATAATGGAAAGGGAATCGCTCCCAGCGACCTGCAAAAACTGTTTCAGCCATATTTTTCGACCAAGGGACGGGGCACGGGACTCGGCCTTGCCATCGTCAATCGAATAATCACAGAGCATCACGGTCGGATCAACGTTGTGGCAAATCAGCCGAAAGGTGCAAAATTTATTATCGAATTGCCGGTAAACGTATAAATGCAAAACTCGATTCTGATAGTTGATGATGAGCCCGGAATCCGCAACACGCTGCGCGGTGTGCTCGAGGATGAGGGCTTTGCCGTTGACACGGTCGAGTCGGGCAAAGCGTGCCTTGAGCTTGTTAGGACAAAGGATTTTAGCTGCATCCTTGTCGATATTTGGCTCGGCGACGGTATCGACGGACTCGAAACTCTTCGGAAACTCAAGGAGGAAGGCATCGGTTCCGCAGTCGTAATGATCTCGGGGCATGGGAACATCGAGACGGCGGTCAAATCGACAAAGCTTGGAGCATTCGATTTTATCGAAAAGCCGCTGAGCCTCGACCGTACGATCCTTACGGTCAAAAACGCCGTCCGCCAGCGGCAGCTAGAGATCACAAATGAGCAACTTCAGGAGGAACTCGCCGAACAATACGTTATGGTTGGCCAATCCGTCGCGATCCGGGCTTTGCGAAAACAGATCGCGATCGTGGCCCCGACCGACGGGCGTGTCTTGATCTCGGGTGAGAGCGGCACCGGAAAGGAACTTGTCGCGCGATCTATTCATGCTCAGTCAAAACGGAAAAACCTCCCGTTTGTAGAGATAAACTCCTCGGCAATACCTGAAGAATTAGTCGAATCAGAACTCTTCGGCCACACAAAAGGGGCGTTTTCGGGTGCAACACGGTCGAAAAAGGGTAAGTTTGAGGTCGCCGACGGCGCCACGTTGTTTTTGGACGAGATCGGCGACATGTCGCCTCGTGTGCAGGCTAAGATGCTGCGGGTGCTCGAGGAACAGAGGTTCGAGCCGGTTGGGAGCAATACGCCTGTTTCGGTTGATGTGCGTGTAATCTCCGCGACGAATAAACCGCTCGACGGCTTGATCGAAAACGGCAATTTTCGTCCCGATCTATTCTATCGATTAAATGTAATCCCATTTCAGGTTCCACCGCTTCGTGAGCGCACCGAAGATGTGCCGATGCTTACAGAGCATTTCAATCTGCGGTTTTCGCATGAATACCGCAAGCCGCCAAAGCAATTTACATCTGATGCGATCGAGGCTTTGCAGGGCTATGAATGGACCGGTAATGTCCGTGAGCTAAAAAATACGATCGAGCGGATCGTAATCATGAGTTCGAAGGAAAAGATCGCCGCCGACGATTTGCCGGAAGTTGAATCGACTTTCGAGCCGTCATCGATCAGCTTTCGATTTCCAACTTTCAAAGAGGCGACCGACGCATATCAACGCGAATTTATCCTCCACAAACTCGCCGAACACGACAGCAATGTCGCCAAAGCCGCCGACGACATGGGCGTAGATCGCAGTCATTTATATCGGAGAATGCGGAATTTGGGAATAAAAGTTTAGCCACCAAAGGCACAAATGACACAAAAAAGAAAGATATATTTTCGCTCTTTATTTTGTGCTATTTGTGCCTTTTGTGGCTAACCTCTTATCTCTTTGTTACGGGAAAGCCTCTCTTTATCATCAGTGCATCCACGTTCGGGTCTCTTGCGCGGAAGTTCCGGTACGCATCAGCCGGATCGACAGTATTGCCGACGCTAAAGATATATTTCCTTAGACGTGCAGCTACCTTTTTGTCGTAAGGGCCTCCGGCTTCGGTAAACGCTCCATACGCATCTGCCGTTAAAACATCCGACCAGAGATAGCTGTAGTATCCCGCCGAATAGCCGTCGCCGGAGAATACGTGGCCGAATTGCGGTGTGCGGTGACGCATGACGATCTCGTGCGGCATTCCCAGAGCGGCTAATGTCTCTTTTTCAAATGCATCCGGATCGATCTTTTGATCACCCGCGAGGTGCAGCTTCATATCGACTAGAGCACTCGACAAATATTCTGTCGTCGCAAAGCCCTGATTAAATTTCGACGCCTTCATTATTTTATCGACGAGTGCCTCCGGGATCGGTTCGCCCGTTTGATAATGCAATGCGAATTTTTGCAGAACCTCAGGGGTTGAGACCCAATGTTCGAGAAGCTGCGAAGGAAATTCGACATAATCGCGGGCGACGTTGGTGCCGGACAGCGACGGATAGGTCACATTCGACGACAATCCGTGCAATGCGTGACCAAATTCGTGAAACATCGTTGTTGCGTCGTCCCACGAGATGAGGATAGGTTCGCCCGGCTTACCTTTTACAAAATTGGCGTTGTTTGACACGATGGTCGTGATGTCGCCGTCGAATCGTTCCTGATTGCGATAGGCGTTCATCCAGGCACCGGAACGCTTGCCGTCGCGGGCGTACGGATCGAAATACCACATACCAACATGGTTGCCGGTCGTTTTATTTTTGACCTCATAGACAACCATGTCCGAGTCGTAAACCGGGACGTTGGTTACCGGTGTGAATGTAAAGTTAAATAATTCTCCCGCCACCCAGAACATCGCTTCGCGGATCTTATCGAGCTGCAAATACGGTTTTACCTCGTTTTGATCGAGATCGTATTTCTGTTTACGAACTTTTTCCATGTAATAGCGGTAGTCCCACGGCTCAATCTTGATCTTTGCACCTTCTTTGTCCGCCAAGGCCTGCATGTCGGCTACTTCTTCTTTGACGCGGGCCTTTGCAGCCGGCCAGACACCTTCCATCAGTTTCATGGCATTTTCAGGCGTTTTGGCCATCGCATTTTGCAGACGCCAGTGGGCATGTGTCGGGAAACCCAGGAGCTTGGCACGTTCGGCACGAAGCCGGAGAATTTGCGTGATGATGGCGTTATTGTCTCGGGCGTCACCGTTATCACCGCGATTAATAAAAATTTTCCACGCCTTTTCACGCAGATCGCGGCGGTCGGAATTTGTCAGGAACGGGTCGATCGAGGAACGGGTGTTTCGGATAACCCAGGAATTCTTAAGATTTTTAGCGGCAGCTGCAGCAGCGGCGGCATTTTTAAGATCGTCCGGTAAACCGGCGAGGTCCTTTTCATCTTTCAGCGTGAGATAAAGCTGCCCTTCATCACCAAGCTGATTTTGGCTGAATTTTGTAAAGAGACCGGCAAGTTCCTGGTTGATCGCACCTAGCCGGGCTTTTGGCTCAGCGCCAAGCTTCGCACCGCCGCGGACAAAGTTTGTGTAATACACCCACGTCAGACGCTGCTGTTCAGCAGTAAGTTTTTTCTTTGTTGGGGAATTGTAAACCGCTTCAATTCGCTTAAAAAGCGGTGCGTTCTGTGAGATCTTGTCGCCAAAGGCAGCCAGCTTCGGGGCCATTTCCGTATCGACGGCTTCCATTTCAGGCGTACTCATACTGCCCGACCAAATACCGTAAATCGTCGAAACACGGTCAAGCGTGTGCCCCGTCTTTTCAAGTGCGGCGATCGTATTTTCGAACGTTGGCGCGGCTTTGTTGGCGGTGATCTTATCGATCTCGGCCAGATTCTCGGCCATCGCCGCATCGAGCGCGGGTTTGAAATCGCTGACTTTCACCTTGTCAAACGGCGGGATGCCGCCATACGGGCCGTCCCATTTTGAAAGCAGTGGATTGGGTGCATTTTCAGCAGCAATAGTCTTGATCTCGTGGTTGGTTGTCATAAAAATTGCTGCCGCCAGGGCAATAAGTGCGACGGCGGCAAATCGGGCATTAGAGTACATTTTCATTTAGCAAATCTCCTGTTGTCGATGCTTAGACTATAGCTTTTTACGGAAGGTTGGACAAATTGTATTCCACGGGCACAAATAGAACGGGCAGCCGGTAAAAGCTGCCCGTAAGCAAAATTATGGTACACCCGGCATGATTCGAACATGCGACCCCTTGATTCGTAGTCAAGTACTCTATCCAGCTGAGCTACGGGTGCACAAAGGCGAACGAATAGAGTAGCGAGTCGGGAGTCGGGAGTCAAGAGTCGGGAGTCGGGAGTAGGAGACGGGGAGTCTGGACCCCGCGACTCCCGATTTATTTTGCAAAGTATCCCTGACGTGTTCGTGAGATCAGGCCCGGACCTTTCACGCCGATCCTGATCTTCCGCCACTTGCCATCGCGTTTATCGTTGGTCGGCTGGTATTCGACCGTGTACAGCGTTCGCAGATCGGCGGCGACCTGCGAGTAGATACGGCCCATGTCTTCGAGACGGTTAATAGCATTTAGAGTGCCGCCGGTACGGTCAGCGACTATCTGCAAGCGCGATCTTGCGGCCTTGAACATCGCTACTTGTCGGGGTGTCGGATCGGCCAATTTTGCGGGGTCGCCGGTTGGCAGAGCAAGAGGATATATTGTCACGCCTTGGGCGTCAGACCGGTTTAGGACGCGGTCAAGAATGTCGCTGGCTTCGGGTTTTAGTGCCGTCGCTATCTGATCGTCTTTTAGTGATTCCAACTGTTCACGATCTTTGTCGCGGACAGACGTATCGATGCCGTCGGTCAAAACAATTATCGCTTTGCGTCGGCTTTTTTCCTTTGAGAGTTTGTCGAGGGCGATATCAACGGCTTTGTAGAGCGGCGATTTTCCTTGGCCGTTAGCTGCATCGATTGAATGTGCGATCGTCGCCCGGTCGGTTGTGAAATCGTTTCGGAGATTCACCGTATCGTAAAACTCGATCACGGCGACACGGTCCGTTGGTGAAAGTGCATCGACGAACCGGAAGGCCGATTGTTTTATAACTTGCCGAAAACCAAGTGTCGAACCGCTCATGTCCAAAATAATAACTACGCTAAAGGGCGTCTCACTCGGCTCAAACCTGGTGATCTCCTGTTTTATCCCGTCTTCAAAAAGTTCAAAGTTACCTTTAGTTAGGCTTATGACGGGACGGCCTTTTTGGTCGACGACTCCCACATTTAGCCGGACGATCGACGAATCAACACGGATGGGATCGTCATCCTGAGCGGCTGCGCTTATAAATGGTATGGACAATATTGCAAGGAGAATTAGGACCTTTGGAAAAACCATAATGAATGTTAGCAATTTGACGCAGTTTGGCGAAGTGCGGTTGCATGTGACCGGACGCTCAGGCACGAAGTCCGCCCTGGAGCATTTTAGGTCTTAACAGTTTTACATTTATGGTTTATAATCTTTTTCAGTTCCGAAGGTTAGGTTGTATCATTGGCGTAACATAAATCGTCTTGCGGTAAATGTCGCGGAAAGGTGAAAGGAGATGCTCTTTCGGCCGAGTTTTTGTGCAAATTGTGGAGAAAAGATAGAGCGGGCCGACTGGAGCATTTTGACGAGCCGACGGTTCTGTCAAGTGTGCGAGTCGGAGTTTAAGGGACACGATCTTATACCGAGAGTAATTGTTGTCGGTGGTGCGTTGGCGGGAATTGTCGGGTTTGGAAGTTATTTAAGGAGCGGCACGTCTGATACGCAAACGTTGCGGCAGCCAAAGAAACTTGTCGAACAGGTGGCACCGGCCGCACAATTAACGGCTACGAATACGGTGGGTATCCGAGTCCCAAATGTGAGTTCGGCAAATGCCGTTCAACCGGAACAACGGAATCTTTCGTCAGCGCCGGTGACGCAAAAGCCAAAAGCGGAAGTTGAAGTTCCATATTATTATTGTGGTGCCGAGACAAAGAAAGGGAAGCCGTGCTCGCGTCGAGTCAAGGGAAATCTTCGCTGTTACCAGCATGTTGGTATGCCGGCTATGGTGTCCGCGGAAAAACTTAGAATCAATTAAAAACGCAGAGAGTTAGTTAAATTGACATGAAACCACTTGCTCCAAATTCAATGATCCAGAACCGTTATCTGGTCGTTCAGCTGATCGGAAAAGGCGGCATGGGCGAAGTTTACCTCGCCGTTGACCAGCGTCTGGGAAGCGCGGTTGCCCTAAAACGTACATTTTTTAGAGAAAATAGCGAGCTTGGAAACGCGTTTGAACGTGAGGCCAGGATACTCGGACGGCTTCGCCATCCCGTTTTACCAAAAGTGATTGACCATTTTAACGAAAACGGTGATCAGTTTCTGGTGATGGAACATATCTCAGGTGACGATATTGCAAAACGGCTGGAGACGGCGAATAAGCCTTTCCCGTTGAGCTGGGTAATGTTCTGGGCCGATCAATTGCTTGACGCGCTCTCATACCTGCATGCGCACGAACCCCCGATCATCCATCGTGATATAAAACCCCAAAATCTTAAGCTGACGGATGAAAATCATATTGTGCTACTTGATTTTGGGTTATCAAAGGATTTTGACAGCAACTCCACCGGTCAGGGGTTAAATTCAGCCAGTGTGGCCGGATATTCACCGCATTTTGCTGCGATGGAGCAGATTCGCGGTGCCGGGACCGATGCCCGCAGCGATATTTATTCGCTCTCGGCGACTCTTTATCAGATGATGACAAACGTCATCCCGTCCGACGCTTTGTCGCGGGCGGATGCGTTGTTGGGTGGTGCCAAAGATCCGATTGATGCTTTGGATGTGGTTAGTCCGGATATATTGCCCACGATTTCCGAAGTCATTTTAAAGGGGCTCGCGGTCAGACAGGATGATCGGTATGCGAACGCTGCTGAAATGCAAAAGGCCCTCCGACGGGCATTTAATCACGGAAAGCCCGATTTTGATCCGAAAACGGTTAAGATGGACGCTGAGGCGCCGCCGCCTGTGGTCGTAACGACAGCACCGCAAGCCGAAGCGTCCGAAATGGCGACTAAAATGAGCAACGATGTTGGCGTATCCGGTTTTGACGCGATACTCCAAATGGCTGCTCCGCCGGAAGAGGTGAAACAGGCGGACATGGACACTGCGATCCTTACCGCAGATGATGCGGTCGAGCTTGAAACGAAACTCGTATCAAAACCTGAGCCGCCTCCGATTGTCTCCACGACGATGGCGGCAGCAGCTTCTGCGGGAGCAGCTTCGACGGAAACGGCGCCGCTAACTGCGCAGAACGCCAAGCAAACGCCGCCAAAGAAATCTTCAAAGTCAGGGATCATCATAGGCGGACTTATTGGGTTGCTGGTTCTCGCGGCCATCGCAGGTGGCGGAGGGTGGTATGCATTTACCAAGTATAGTGCGTCAAATCTAACTCCATCGCCGACGCCGGCCACGGGTGTTTCTCCAACCGCGAGTCCTGCCGTGCTGGCAGATGCTGATCAAAATAGTAATTCGAATACAGGTCAGACCAGCGATGCGAATACAACAGCGGACAATTCAAATCAGGCGGCAGTATTTCCGTCGCCCGGTTCCGAAACGCGGCCCACGCCCCAGATCGTGACAAAAAATACGCCGGCGAAAACGACGCAGGTACCGGCAGCGAAAGCCACTCCCAAACCCAAAAAGAGTGACGACCGGACGGTAATATTACAGTAAACTGCAATCCATAGATTATGAAAAGAGTGAGCTTAAACTTCGCCTTTATTAAATTTGTAGCGGTGCTATTGATAGTTACTTCTCCTCTGGCCGCCCAGTCCAAAAAAGACCGCGAACGCGCCAAAAACCTTCAGGATCAGGCCGACAAGGCCTTTACCCAAAAGAATTACCGTGCCGCCGTAGATTCGTTTGCTCAAGCGCTTGCGATAGTCCCGAACAACTCGTATGCGCATTACCGTAAAGGTTTTGCTCATTTCAATTTAAAGGAAAATGATCAGGCGGTAAGCGAATTTACCTTGGCACTGAGCCAGGGCTTTAAGCCGATCGAAATATACCGGATCCGATATTTTGTATATTTCGAGCTGCGGAATTTTGACGCGGCGTTGGCTGATATTCAAAAAGGCCTGCAGCTTGCCCCGAACGATCTGAATTTCCTGAGCGCCGTTGGCGAGATATATTTCGCCCGTCAATCTTATCCCGAGGCTCTGGCTGCATATCAAAAAGCTTCTCAACTGGCCCCGAATAATGCGGATATCTTCTACAATATCGCACGGGTTTACTTTGCAATCGGAGATACGAAAGGCCAGGCTGCGGCCGCCGAATCTGCTATTGCCAAGGGTACGCGCTTCCCGGGCGAGGCTCATTATATGCTCGGTGACGCATATCAAAAGCAAAGAAATGTGCCGGGTGCGATTGGTGAGTACCAAAAGGCGATAAACTCAAAGCCCGACCTTTATCAGGCGTACCGCAATCTTGCCGCAGTTTATCGAGGGGAGAACCGCTTTATTGACGCGATCGATACCTCAAAACAA
>JBDSCV010000094.1:0-3675 GCA_039920905.1 Pyrinomonadaceae bacterium | reverse complement strand
TGATCCACGAAACCGCTTTTGTCGCTGACGACGCGATTATCATCGGTGACGTTGAAATAGGCGAAGATGCCAGCGTGTGGTTTGGCTCGATCATTCGCGGAGACGTCAATTCGATCCGCATCGGTGCCAGAACGAATATTCAGGACGCGACGGTGATCCACGTCAGCTCGAAAACGCATTCGACCGTTTTGGAAGACAATATCACTGTGGGCCACCGCGTAACCCTGCACGGCTGTCACATCGAGAGCGGATGCCTGATCGGCATCGGTGCAATATTGCTCGACGGTGTCCGCGTCGGGGCGAATTCGCTGGTGGCCGCCGGAAGTTTGCTAACGCCGGGCACGCAGATACCGCCAAACTCGCTAGTCATGGGCTCGCCCGCAAAGGTCAAACGCGAACTAACCCCTGACGAACTCGCCTATCTGGATAAATCCTGGCAAAACTACGTCGAACTTAAAAAACATTACATCTGAAATGCAGAGTCGCCGAGACACCGGGGAAGAATTTTACCGCAGATGGACGCAGATAAACACGGATTTAAAATAGAACTAAATAAATTTTTCTTGCTCTTTAACTGCGTCATTCCGCGTTCATCTGCGGCTAAATTTTCTTTTCCGTCTCTGCGTCTCAGCGACTCTGCGGTAAACTAGCAACCTATGGTAAGCACGAATCCGGCACGCGGAATGCGCGATTTTCTACCCGCTGACATCAGAAAGCGTAATTACGTGATCGGCATAATTAAAGAGGTTTACGAATCCTACGGCTTCGAACCCCTCGAAACGCCCGCTGTCGAAAACATCGAAACCCTCCTCGGAAAATACGGCGAAGAAGGTAATCAGCTCGTTTTCAAGATCCTCAAACGCGGTGAAAAGCTCGAAGAAAGTCTAGGTAGTCGTGAAAGTGCAGGAAGTCTAGAAAGTAAATCTCCAGAGGGTTCCCAGACTTCCTCCACTTCCAAGACTGAACTTGCAGATTTGGCCTTACGCTACGACCTTACCGTTCCGCTCGCGCGCGTTGTTGCAAACAGGAAGAATGACCTACCAAAGTTTTTCAAACGCTATCAGATACAACCCGTATGGCGTGCCGATCGCCCAGCTCGTGGACGCTTTCGCGAGTTTTATCAATGTGATGTTGACGCGATCGGCTCAAACTCAATGGTCGTTGAAGCCGAAGTTTTGTCGGCAGTAAGTGAGATATTACGGCGGCTCGGTTTTGAAGATTTTACGATCAGGCTAAATCACCGACAGGTTCTAACCGACATTCTCGACACCGCCGGAGTGCCAGATGAACTGCACACCGACGCTCTCGTTGCAATCGACAAACTCGACAAGATCGGTCCCGAAGGCGTTTTAGAAGAGCTAAACGATCGCGGCGTCTCAGACGAAGCATCGACGATGCTCATGGAGATCTTCGCCAAAACGCAGGAGATATTAAATCAGGAAAAAGACATCAACCGAACCATAGTCGCCAATCTGATAAATATCGTCAGCAACGAGACGCTTGCGGAACTAGGCCAGATCCTGAAATTTGCAGACAAAGCTCAGATCTTGATCGACCCGAGCCTCGCTCGCGGACTGTCTTACTATACCGGTGCGATCATGGAGATAAGCGTCCCCGACCTCGCCGGCTCGCTTGGCGGCGGCGGGCGTTATGATAACCTGATCGGCTCACTAATTCGGCCAGTCAAATACGAGGACGACGCCCAAATGACGGAGATTAAATGGAATATTCCTTCATGCGGTTTCTCACTCGGCCTAGAACGAATTTTAGTGGTGATGGAAGAACGCGGGATGTTTCCGCCTAAAATTGCTGAATCGACCGCTGCTGATGTGATGATCACGATCTGGGACGAAGAGTCGATTTCCGCATCACTCAAACTCGCCGCCGATCTTCGTGCTCAGGGCATGCGTGTCACCGTATATCCCGAACCTGACAAGCTCGGCAAGCAGCTCAAATACGCCGATTCGATAAGAGTTCCGTACGTCTGTATTCTTGGGCCGGATGAGGTCGAAAAAGGCGTTGTCAGGCTTAAAAATCTGAAAACCAGTGAAGAAATACCGCTCGCCGCACACGATATTGCATCCAATATTAAATGACCAATATTTTCCGACGCTCACTGATAGTCACAGTCGCGATTCTTTTTATCTGCGGCGTTACAAACCCTCAGACGGCGTCAAGTTCTAAAGACCTGCCTAATCTCTTCAAGGTCAACGAGAAACTCTATCGCGGCGGTCAGCCGACCGAAGCGGGCTTCAAAGAACTGCGTCGAATGGGCATAAAGACCGTGATCGACCTCCGCGACAACGACGATCGCTCCCGTAAAGAAGAAGCGTTGGCAAAAGCAGCTGGCTTGCGGTTTATCAATATCCCGTTGAGCAATTGGTTCAGCCCGCATAACGAAGATATCAAGAGCATCTTGAGTGAGATCGACCGCAGGGGAGATTCACCCGTTTATGTCCACTGCAAACGCGGCTCGGACCGCACAGGCACGGTTATCGCCGTCTATCGCATCACCCACGACGGCTGGACGGATAAGCGAACCAACGAGGAAGCGAAAAAATTTGGCTTCGGCTGGTGGCAGGTTTGGATGAAACATTACATCAACGATTACGTCAAAACACACTAAAATGAGTGAGTGTATTGAGAATTTCCATACAGATGCGATCCAGTCCTTTCGCAATTACAAAAAAATGGCAGAACGGGCGATGGAGCAGGTAAGCGACGAACAGTTTTTTGCTCTCATTGATGCCGAGGCAAATTCTATAGCCGTGATCGTTAAACACATCGCCGGAAATCTGAGTTCGCGTTGGACCGACTTTTTAACGAGCGACGGCGAAAAGGACCTTCGGAACCGCGATGCAGAATTTGAGATAATCGACGACACCCGCGAATCGCTGATGCAATTTTGGGAATCCGGCTGGCAGACGCTTTTCACTGCTATTGAGCCGCTGACAATTGACGATTTTTCGCGCACGATCACTATACGGGGCGAACCGCACAAAATTGTCGAAGCGATAAACCGGCAGTTGACGCATTACGCGTACCATATCGGTCAGATCGTTCTGCTCGCAAAGCATTTCAAAGCCTCGGATTGGAAAACGTTGAGCGTTCCCAAAAACAAATCGGCTGAGTTCAACCGATTTCTTTCCGACGAACAGGCCAAAGGCGAAGCCAAGTCAGATCGCCTCGAAGCTCCCTTTGAATTTTCACAAAGAACACCCAAAAACTAGCAAGATCGGCAGAAATAGATAATTCGTATCTAGGTTTATCCGTGTTTGGCTTTAGCACTCGTGGTATTATTACACGAGACTCTGCGGCCTGTTCTTATGAAAACCATCTCCATCCTCGGTTCCACCGGCTCGATCGGCTGCAACACTCTAAAAGTTGTCGAACATTTTCAGAATATTCGCGTCGTAGCAATGGCGGCTGGGCGCAATATGCCCAAGTTTGCCGAACAGATCGCGGCTTTCAAACCGGAATTGGTCTCGTGCAGTGATGAAGAATGTGCGACGGAATTAGAGCAGGAATTGAATCGTCTGAAGACTCCAGTTCCACGTATCGAGACCGGCGACAGCGGACTGGTCGCGGTCTCAACGCACGAACAGGCTGAAATAGTTGTGTCCGCAACGGTCGGCGCCGTCGGTTTTGTTCCGACACTCAGAGCGATTGAGGCCG
>JBDSCV010000093.1:0-9580 GCA_039920905.1 Pyrinomonadaceae bacterium | reverse complement strand
GATCTTCGCGAAGAATTTGCCGCCTGGTTGCTGAACGTGACAGCATATTACGCCACCGGACAAAAGAAGGTCGTCGCAACAGTCAGTAGTTATTTCAGAGACGAAAGGGCTTCACGATACAGATCCTTTCGTCTCTCGTTGTTTTTAGAGGATAAGAAATGTCAAAAAAATATTTGAGTGAATCGATCAAGCTTGGAACACAAGATCTGATCGTAGAAACAGGCAAGGTTGCCAAACAGGCCGACGGCTCGGTCGTGATACGTTATGGCGATACTATGCTGCTCGTTGCAGCCGTCTCAGCCCGTACAGCCAAAGAAGGGCTGGACTTTTTCCCTCTTACGGTCGAATACCGTGAAAACTCATTTGCCGCAGGTCGCATTCCCGGAAACTATTTCCGCCGCGAGGGACGCCCTTCGGAAAAGGAAATTCTGACATGCCGCATGATCGACCGCCCGGTGCGGCCTCTGTTTGCGGATGGTTACAGATTTGAAACGCAGATCGTGGCGTCGGTGATCTCGTCGGACGCTGAGAATGACCCTGATGTCATTGCGATCACGGGTGCTTCGTGTGCGTTGTATTTGTCGGATATTCCGTTTAACAACCCGATCGCCGGTGTCCGTATCGGCCTGATCGACGGTAAATACATTATCAACCCAACCTTCGACGAACGGCGCGAATCCGATCTAAACCTCATCGTCGCGGGAACTGAAGAAGCTATTTGCATGGTCGAATGCGAGGCCGAAGAGGTCAATGAGACCATCATGGTTGAGGCTTTGATGCTTGCTCACCGAGAGATCAAACGTCTATGTCTCTGGCAGAAAGAACTCGGCAAGGCTCTCAATATCGAGAAGCGTGTATTCGAAGTCGCTTCGCTCGATGAGCACATTGTTGCCGATGTCGAAAAGACCTGGACGGACAAACTGCGCACGGCACTTGATTCGACCGGCCGCGATAAAATCGAGGTTTATGCCGGACTAGATGCTCTAAAGAAAGAGGTCGTCGAAAGCTATCCAGAGAGCGATCCGAGTGCTCGCGGTACGGCAGGCAAGGCGTTCGGCAAGCTCAAGGAAAAAATCTTCCGCGAGGATATGCTTGGCAACAAGCGGCGGCCCGATGGCCGCAAATTCTCTGAGATCCGTCCGATAACATGTGAGATCGGCTGGCTGCCGCGCGTTCACGGATCAGCATTGTTCACACGCGGTGAGACGCAGGCGATGGTCACGACCACGTTGGGCACAAAAATGGACGGGCAGTTCATGGACGACCTAGAAAAAGGCACGATTGATCGTCGGTTCATGCTCCACTACAATTTTCCGCCGTATTCGGTTGGTGAAACGGGCAGATTTGGAAGCACGTCACGGCGAGAAACGGGCCACGGTAACCTCGCACGCCGTGCGATCATGTCGGTTCTGCCTGAGGACGTTGATTTTCCATATACGATCCGTATCGTTTCGGATATCACGGAATCGAATGGTTCGTCGTCGATGGCCACGGTCTGCGGCGGGATTCTGAGCCTGATGGACGCCGGTGTGCCGATCAAGAAGCCGGTTGCGGGTGTTGCGATGGGACTCGTAATGGAAGGGAATCGCTACGCGATCCTCTCCGACATCGCCGGTGCCGAAGATCATTACGGTGATATGGACTTCAAGGTCACCGGAACGGCAGACGGCATCACCGCTCTTCAGATGGACATCAAGGTCGACGGCATCAACGCCATGATCTTGCAGGAAGCTCTGGAGCAGGCCCGGAAAGGCCGTCTCCACATCCTCGACATCATGACCAAAGCTATTGCCGAGCCGCGTGAGGAGCTATCGGAGTTTGCTCCGCGTATAATCACCCTCATGATCTCGCCGGACAAGATCCGCGATGTCATCGGCCCGGGCGGTAAAATGATCCGTGCGATCACCGAAGAAACAGGCGCTAAGATCGACATTTCCGACGACGGAACGGTGTTGATCGCAACCGCTGACGAAGAAGCCGCACAGCTCGCAGTCGCTCGTATAAAGGCACTCACTGCGGAAGCCGAGGTCGGCGAGACGTATATGGGTACGGTTTCGCGGATCGTCGATTTCGGAGCGTTTGTCGAAATTATGCCGGGGCTGGACGGTTTGCTGCATATCTCTGAGATCTCCGACCGCCGCGTTCGCGATGTTCGCGATGAGTTAAAAGAAGGCCAGCAGATCCTCGTCAAATGCATCGGTAAAGAAGGCAACAAGGTAAAACTTTCCAGAAAGGCCATTATCGCAGAAGAGCAGGCCAAAGCGGCCCCTGAAAGCGATGAGAGATAATTAACAAATAACCTCCCGAATTCGGGAATTCTAGTCCGGTTATCACTACCTTGTGGTAGCTGGATTTTTATTTTCGGCGGATCGTCCCGCCCGGAGCCCAACCGCCGATTGTGCAGTAAAGCCCGTCAACCTAACTTAAAAAAAGAACGCACTCGTTTGAGTGCGTTCTTTTTTGCTATGGATGTATTGACGGGAAAGGCTGGCTCATCATATGATGTGTATTGAGGGGTTAGATTATACACATATGAGAACCAATATCGAAATTGACGATAAGCTCATGAGGGATACGCTCAAAACGACAGGCCTGAAAACGAAGCGGGAAGCCGTTGACAAAGGCCTGAGGACATTGCTGCGTCTTAGCCGCCAAGCCGAGGTTAAAAAGCTATGGGGAAAGGTCGATTGGCAAGGTGATCTCGAAGAAATGAGGCTTGATAAATGATCCTTGTTGACTCCAGCGTGTGGATCGACTTCTTTCGAGCTAACGAAACGCCGCAAACTATTAAGTTGAAATCGCTCCTTGGAATCGAGCAGGTGGCGGTCGGCGATTTGATCCTTGCCGAAGTGCTTCAGGGTTGTCATCAACCGGGAAGTTTTGATTCGACCAGAAAGGCTCTGGATAGGTTGGAATTTATTCAACTTTGCGCCTATCGTGTCTCGATCGAGGCCGCCGCTAACTTTTTGAAGCTTCGTGCTTTGGGATACACGATAAGAAAAACGATCGACACGATCATTGCAACCAAGTGTATTTTGAGCGGAATTGAATTACTTCACAACGACCGCGATTTTTTGCCTTTTGAAAAACATCTTGGCCTGAAATCCGTAATTCCTACAACTGACAACTGACAACTGACAACTGACAACTGACAACTGACAACTGACAACTGACAACTGACAACTGACCACCGACTACTGATTATGCCCGCACCAAATATCGAAACTATCGTCTCGCTTTCAAAACGCCGCGGATTTGTATTTCCGGCATCGGACATCTACGGCGGCCTCGGTTCGTCATGGGATTACGGCCAACTCGGCGTGGAACTTGCCAACAACATCAAGAAAAGCTGGTGGAACTGGCTCGTTTATGAACGCGATGACATCGAGGGGATTGATTCGTCAATCATTCAAAATCGGAATGTTTGGAAATATTCGGGCCATGAGGATACGTTCAGCGATCCGATGGTTGACTGTCGAGCCTGTAACAGTCGCTATCGTGAAGACAAACTGCTCGAAGAATACATTAACAAACGAGCAGGAGAAGGAACTCATCTTTTGTTCGCGGAATCGATAACTTTCGGATCGTCGAAACCAGAACCTTCAGACCGCCTTCAGGAGCACAACATCGCGTGTCCAAACTGCGGAAAAGTGGATTGGACGTTGCCACGCCCCTTTAATTTAATGTTCCGAACCAGCGTCGGAGCGATTTCCTCCGATGACGACCCCTCAGCGCTTGCTTATCTACGACCGGAGACTGCGCAGGGAATTTTTGTCAATTTCAAGAATATTCTGGATACGTCGCGACGCAAACTGCCGTTTGGCATCGCGCAGATCGGAAAGGCTTTTCGTAACGAGGTGACGCCGGGCAATTTCATTTTCCGGACGCGCGAATTCGAGCAGATGGAGATGGAGTATTTCTGCCGTGCCGAGGACGCTCCGCGACTGCATCAAGAATGGATCGACGGCTTTCAGACGTGGCTGGGAACGCTCGGCATTCTACCCGAAAATCTCAGCCTCTACGAACAACAGCCGCACGAGCTCGCCCATTACGCCGAACGGACGGTTGATATTATGTATCGCTTTTTCCCCGAACGCGAGGACGAGACAAAGCAGTGGGACGAGCTGATGGGCGTCGCCAACCGAAAAGATTTCGATCTCAAAGCTCATTCCAAAAAGCCCGAAACGAAAGAAGGAAAACGCATCAACCCCGATTCGACCGAGGACCTTTCGTATTTTAACCCGGCGACAAATGAGCGTTTTTATCCGTATGTCATTGAGCCAGCGATCGGCGTCAACCGCACGTTGCTAGCCGTGATGATGGACGCCTACACTGAGAAAACAAACGATAAAGGCGAGGTCCGCGTCATCCTAAAACTCAAACCCGAACTGGCGCCAATTAAAGTAGCAGTCTTGCCGCTTGCAAAAAATAACGAGGGCATCGTGACATTCGCCAAAAAGCTCAAACACGACCTCCAACCATCCATGCGTACCGTTTATGACGACACTGGCGGCATCGGTAAGCTCTATGCGAGACAGGACGAGATCGGCACGCCGTTCTGCGTCACCGTCGATCACGAGTCGCTCGAAGACAACGCCGTCACCGTCCGTGACCGCGATACGTGGGAACAGGAGCGTGTGAGCATCGAAGAGTTGAAAGAATATCTGCAAAAACGGCTTCAGTAAATGAATTTCGAAGGTATCTTCCATTCTACATTAACACGTTTCGGCCTATCCGTTGCAGCCGTTTTCTTGGCAACTGTGGGGCTGGCGACCTTAGCGGAACATGTCAATTTGATTACGGTTTCGTTGACACTGCTGCTGATCGTTTTGGCATCAGCAACGTTTTCTGGCCGGAATCCCGCATTACTGGCGTCGTTTGTGGCGATGTTTTGCTTTAATTATTTTTTCATACCGCCGGTACATACGTGGGCGA
Source organism: Pyrinomonadaceae bacterium (assembly GCA_039920905.1). Lineage (GTDB taxonomy): Bacteria > Acidobacteriota > Blastocatellia > Pyrinomonadales > Pyrinomonadaceae > OLB17. The sequence goes on along the minus strand of JBDSCV010000093.1, from coordinate 4,645 downwards.
TCTCGAATCCGCAAAATCTGGTAGCGTGGGCGGCATTTACGATAACGGCACTTGTCGCGGGCGAGCTTTCGGCTTATGCGGGGCGACGGGCTCGTGAGGCTGAACGGTTGTATGAAGAATTGCAGATAGCGTTCAAAACAGCGACCGAGGCTGAGGCTTTGAAGCAGAGCGAAAAGCTAAAGTCGGCCCTTCTCGACGCCGTTACGCACGATCTGCGGACGCCGCTGACGTCGATCAAGGCCTCGGTGACGACCTTGCTCGACAGCGAGGGCGGCCACCGAACTATCGAGCTGAACAGCGCAGGCCGTGCGGAATTCCTCGACATCATCAATGAGGAGACCGACCGCTTGAACGGCTTTATCGAGAGCATGGTGCAGCTCGCCCGCGTCGAGGCCGGTTCGACAGGCGCTCAAGATACTCTATCGAATGTCGAAGCGATCGTCACCATCGCCCTTGACCGTGCAGAACCGCTTCTGACGCATCACCATTTGGTTCTGAACCTCCAAAGGGAACTGCCGCTGATCCGCGTCGATGCCCGTGCTATTGCTGAGGTGATCTATAATCTTGTCGAGAACGCTGCGAAGTATTCGCCGAACGAGACCACTATCACGATCACCGCCGCGTCTCACGGCAACGCCGTTCTGATCGCTGTGGTGGACGAGGGAAAGGGAATTCCGGTAAAGATGCGTGAGAAGGTTTTTGAAAAGTTTGTCCGTCTCGACGGCGACCGCACCGATGGCCTCGGCCTCGGGCTGGCGATCGCACGCGGAATCGTCGAGGCTCAAAACGGTATGATTGAGATCGGTTCCGGCGCGAATGGCTTTGGAACGAAAGTCACCTTGTCGCTGCCGATAGGAGAAGAATGAGCGAGCCGAAAAAGGTTTTGGTCGTCGATGACGAACCCCAGATCACACGTGTTTTGCGGCACAGCCTTACCGCTCATCGATATGATGTTCGGACGGCAGCCGACGGCGTTTCGGCGCTCGATACGTTTCGCGACTGGCATCCGGACTTGATAATCACTGACCTGCAAATGCCCGAAATGGACGGCATCGAACTGTGCCGCGAGGTGCGAAAGCTATCAACGCTGCCGATCATCGTCCTGTCGGTAAAAGGCGAAGAGCGGACGAAGGTCGCGGCCTTGGATGCGGGTGCTGACGATTATGTGATGAAGCCGTTCGGTATCGACGAGTTGCTGGCACGCGTCCGTGCGGCGTTTCGGCGTTCGCCTGAGCCTCCGGCCGAAACCGAGTCAAAGCTCGAAGACGGTGATTTTTTGATAGATCCCGCGACCCGCGAAGTGCTGGTCAAAGGCGAATCGATCCATCTTACTCCGAAGGAATTTGACCTGCTCGTTTTCCTTTTTCGCAACCGCAGCAAGGTCATCACGCACCGTGCGATACTGACGGCGATCTGGGGCGGAAATTTTACTGAGCAGACGGAATACCTTCGCGTTTTTATCGGGCAGCTCCGAAAAAAGGTTGAGAAAAACCCATCGCAGCCGAAATATTTGCGAACCGAGCCGTGGGTCGGATATCGATTCGATCCTTTTGGTTAACCGCCGACGTGGACGCTCGGCCGCAGTTCCGGGTCGGGCTCGGCTTGCCGCAAAATTTCACGCGTGACGGGAGCGGTGTCGCCCTCGCCGAAAAGAATATATCGGATCAAATACTTTATCGGATTGCCTTCGCTCCAGCCAAAATATACGTGCGGCGTTTTTCCGGTTTTGTCTCGTAGTTTGAGGAGCAGGGCGGCGATGGCGTTCGGAACAGCCGGAGCATGAGTTCGCAGAATTCTGTAACCGGCGACATCGACGCCCGTTACATAGAGTTTCCCGGCGAATTCCGAGGCGTCGCCGATCTCGATCTCGTAAAATAGGATCGGATCGCTCGCCGGAATGTGATTGTCCACCCGTTTCTCGTGTTCTTTGAAACGGTATTCGGTCACATCGCCGGTTTCGCGGCGATTGGTGACGATGCGTATTTCTTCGCCGCCCAGGTCTTTTATAAATTCGAGCGCCGTTGGATCAAACTCGATCTTTTGAATGCGAAGTTCCGTCGTTCGCATCGCTCGCGAAACAAATGACGCTACTACGATCGCTAAGATGAAAAGCGATGCGATCTTAATGCCGTCGGGGCGTTCGACGATGTTAGTGATCGTGGTGTATGTAAAGACCAAGGCAATAGTGAGATAGACCCATTTGATGCCCTGCCGGCGGACCCATGCTGAGATCGTGACGGCGATTGCGGCGGATGTCATCAGAACCAAAACGCCGGTCGCGTAGGCTCCACCCTGAGCCTCAACATTGGCGTTAAAGATGTATGTGATCGCAAAACAGATCAGCGTAAAGATGATAACCAGCGGCCGCGACGCTCGTGCCCAGTTTGGCGCCATGCCGTATCTCGGAAGATAGCGCGGAACAATATTTAGCAAACCGGCCATCGCCGAGGCACCGGCAAACCACAAGATCAGGATGGTGCTGATGTCATAAGCCGTGCCGAAGATCTCACCGATATATTCGTGGGCTAGGAATGCAAGTGCACGACCCGAAGCCTTCCCGCCGTGTCCAAATTCGGGTGCAGGAATTAGCACACTCGTAATAAAGCTGCTGGCGATCAGAAAAAAGCTCATTATGAGCGCCGAGGTTCGGAGCAGCTTTTTCGTTTTTTTGATACGATGGGGATTTTCGATCAGCGGCATCACGGCGACGCCGGTCTCGAAACCGGATAGGCCGAGTGCGAGTTTTGGAAACACGAGCAGCGACAATCCGATAATCATCAATATGCTCTGCGACGTTCCGGTGCTGGTGGTGAAGAGTGCGGTTTTCCAGTTGGCGAGAAGCGACGGATCGATAACAATGTGGTAGATTCCCGTAGCAATTATTACCAGATTAAGAGAGAGATAGGCGATGACAAGAAATACGGCGATGCCCATCGCCTCTTTAAATCCTTTTAGAAAGACAGCAGCAAGCACCGCGATCATCAACAATGTGACGGGTATCGGATGGTCAAGACCCTGGATATTGGCCTCGACAAACGGATTGTGGATGATGTGTTCTGAGGCGTCGGCGGCTGACAGAGTGATCGTGATAACGAAATCGGTCGCGACAAAACCGAGAAGTGCGAGGACGAAGAGCTTGCTCTTCCACCGCGAGAGCAGCGACTCAAGCATCGAGATCGATCCCTGGCCACGCGGGCTTTCGGCGGCGACGCGGTTGTAGATCGGTAATGCACCAAACAGTGTGAGCATCACCAGGATTAGCGTTGCGATCGGCGAAAGCACACCGGCGGCGGCGAACGCGATGCCCGGCTGGTACCCGAGAGTTGAGAAATAATCGACGCCGGTCAAACACATCACCTGCCACCAAGCGTGCTTTTGGTGATGTGCCTTTGCCGTAAATGCTGCGTCGGGCTGTACGGCCCCGGACATTAACCAATCTTTAAAACCGCTTTTTGCAACGCCGTTGACAGAACTCATAAAACGTAATTAAGGCACGATCAACATAGTGACCGCGCCTTCTGAATCGCCAGTCTCAACAACTTCGCGAAACAATTCCACTCTATCGCCCCGGGCGTAAAAGACTCATAAGGAGTTTATAAAGATTTCGTAACGACAGACTGAGTAAGAGTCGAAAACTGGCCAGAAAATCTTTACGAACTTTTTATGTAAGCCTTAGTCAAAACTTATTCTGCTGTCGCTATTCTCAAACCTGTCAGGCCGAATTGGCACCTGATGGAGGCATTATGAATAGCAGTGTGAACGGGGAAAATTCGGGTGTAGACGTGACGAGGCCAAAGGGCCGATTGAGACGGACATTACTGAACCCGCTCTTTTGCTCAGTGCTCGCATCTTTCGGCATCTTCGGCGGCATTTCAGCTCTCTTTATCGGTCTGATATGCGTCGTTGTCCATAGCCTGGTCGCCGCCGATAAGGTCTTCGATAGCGTTGGCACGATTCTCCTGAAAGCCGCGATACCGATGATTCTCATTGGTTCGGTCTTTTTGGACGAGATCCCGGGAAAAAAATGAAAGAGCAATTAATATTGGCGGTGATCCTGTTTGGATCGGCCGTTTTTGTAAGCGCGCAACAGACAGGCACTCAGCAATTTCTTCAGAAAAGGAAATCTCGCCACATTGAGCGAGTTGGCTCTGCGGCAGGTCGCACAGCAGCAAGCGAACAAAGACCACGAATACCGCGAGCGTGACGGCCTCGAAAACGCGGTAATTCCTGAAAAGATCATGGTTTGCATGGCGTCGCGCGGAAGTGCAAAAAAGATACTCCGAAGTGGAGCGAGGATCGCGGGAAGGTTTGCCACTGACGACTGGGCAGCCGTCTATGTCGAGACCTCAGACGAGGAACCCGGTCGCATCACGCCCGATGCCTACGCCGCGTTTCAGGAAAATATTACGTTTGCTAAAACGCTTGGGGCTAGGGTCGTCAAGCTGAGATCAAATAATGTCGCCGACGCGCTCCCGATTATGCCCGCGAAAACGGCATCACGCATGTTATCTTTGGCCAGTCTGCCCGCACACGTTGGCAGATAATTTGGAAAGGATCCGTTATCAATCGATTCCTTGGCGAGGCCAGGGACACCGCAGTCCATGTTATTCCGCTGGAAAAAGAAAGTTAGGGGCCATTGTTAAAA
>JBDSCV010000092.1:0-7704 GCA_039920905.1 Pyrinomonadaceae bacterium | reverse complement strand
GGATGAGCAAGCAGCCGAAATGTTTGGCTCTTTGTTGAAAACTCTGGAATCCGATACGGAAATGCAGGCCGACCGCGCCGCACTCGTAAATGTATGCTGCGCCCCGAGAAATCGCTTTTTAAATATTTTGCCCGCGAAACACTCGAACGCAACGAAATAAAAACCTATATCTCTCCTTTCGTATTTTTCGTGTGTTTCGCGGGCAATATCTGCTATCTTTTTGTTGGAACTTTTCCTTTTTGCAATTCGTAAGAAATTCTTGATAAGGCTGAGTTTCGTGCTTTGTAGCTTTTTGGCCTAGGGCAATTTTGGTTCGGGAGAGGACGCGTTGGAAGCATTAAAGGCTGTGACCGAAATTGATGGTGCGGAACTTGTCAGGCGTGCTCGTGCAGGGGACGGCACGGCGTGGGAGGATATTGTCTCTTCGTTTTCGCGAAGGATTTTCAATCTCGCATACCGTTTTACATCGAGTGTTGACGCAGCCGAGGATTTGACGCAGGACGTTTTTATCAGGGTTTATCGCTCGCTCGACCAATACGATCCGAAGCATGGAGATTTGGCAAACTGGCTGATGCGGCTTGCACGCAATTTGATAATCGACGATTACCGCCACCGGCAACGCAACCCGCAAAATACGCGGGCCGACGCGGTGGACGACCACCAGTATCACCTGCGGGCCGCCGGAAGCTCCGCTCACAAAGAGATAGAACGCAAAGAGCTGGCGAGCCAGGTCCAGGAAGGGATTGACAAACTGCCGGACGATCTCAAAACCTGCGTGATCTTGAGGGACATCGAGGAGCTGACATATTCGGAGATCGTTGATGTTTTGAAGATCCCGGAGGGCACAGTCAAATCGCGAATAAATCGCGGACGGATTGAACTGGCGAAGGTGCTGAGACGAATGAGAGTGGTGACTATTTAGTCAAGGGTAAGAGATTATGAATAAGGAGCAGGCAAACATAGTAAGTTGTTCGACATTTGAGGAATTGTTGACCGATTATCTTGATAAAACGCTGGAAAGTCCGGCTCACAAAGCCGTGGCCGCACACGCAATGCGTTGCCCGCTCTGTCATTCTCTCCTGAACGACGTGAAAGAATCGCTCGAAGTTTGCCGCAAGATCACGGTTCCAAGCGTCTCCGTAACTAAGCTTGAAGCCCGTGTTCTCTCGATGACAATGCCGGAAACGGCGATGGCGTGCGATGATTTTGAATGCTCGCTGACCGATTATCTTGATGGATTTTTGCCCGCGTCCGTGTTCCACCGATGGGAACGCCACGCGGCCCTTTGCACCGGCTGCGAAGATCTGCCGGGAATGGTCGTCCGCTCGATCGCAATCTGCTACACCTATAAAATGCATGAGCTTGCCGTTCCGTCGGGACTGCAAGAACGAATTCTTAATCTAACAATCGGAACTGAAAAAGCCGCAGAGGTCAAAGCCTCGTGGGCATCGCAGATTGGTGAATGGATGCGCGGATTGAGCTTCCCAATCGGCATTCCGCAGCTCGCTCCGGTGGCAATGATGCTGACGTTTGCGTTTCTTATCTTTAGCCAGACGGTTTCGGCAGATGGCTCGATCAGCGGCGTTTATCTAACTGGTGTCGAGCTTGCGGAGCAGACGTTTCAGCAAAGCGCCGATGCGTGGAACGGCAAACCGGCCGTATTAGGGCATGCCCCGAAACAAGATCCTATTACCGGCACAACCGACGTTTCTAACGAGGAAAAGAAATAATGAACTGTGCCTATCACAGCCAAAATGCTGCAGTCGTCAGCTGTAACGGGTGCGGTAGGCCGCTGTGCCCGGCCTGCGATCACCGTATCAAGGGATTTCCGTATTGCCAGGACTGCATTGTTTTGGGTGTCGATCTGCTTCGTCAGCAAAGTCGGACCAATCATGTTCCTTTTGTAAAAAAACGCAGCTCCCCGGTGATCGCGACCGTGCTCTCAATGATCTGCCCCGGCCTCGGTGCCGCGTATAACGGGCAGACGATGAAGGCCATAGTATACTTCGCGGTCTTTGTCGGATTGTTTCAAATGGCCGTATTGACTGGCGGAACACCGCTTTTCGTCCTGGGCTTTATCGGAATGTGGTTTTTTTCTGCTCTGGATTCCTGGCGAACCGCCTCAATGATCCGTTCCGGTCTGACGCCCGATGTTGCCGACGATATATTGGTCAAAAGATTCTCGGGAAATCCAAAACTGTGGGGCATCATTCTAAGCGTTCTTGGCGTTGCGTTCTTATTTCAGCGCGTCTTCAATCTCGGCTTTCTCATGCGCGGTATTTTGCCGGTGATGCTCATCGGACTCGGTATTTATGTGCTGCGGGGTTACATTTTCAAGCCAAAAGTGGAAGAATCGAGGTGGAACGGTTCCGGTACGTCGACGAGTTTCGCCCTTACGCAATCGCGTTATAACGAAGCCGATTACCAGGTTGGTAGCGATTTTGCCGACCGATCGCGGAGCGGAAGCTGGAAAGATATCTAGATTAGGATTTTATTGCAGGGAGTTTGAATTATGCTAAAAGCAGCGTCGGTTGGCGGAAGTATTTTGGTCATCATTGCGCTCGTCATCGCCTTGCTCAAGGCACTGATCGCCTTTGTCGGTTTTATCGGATTGGCGGTCAAGATAATTATCGTTTTGGTTTTTATAGCGGTTTTTGCGGGCGTTGGATTTTTGATCTTTCGCGGATGGCAGAACAGCCGGAGAGTGGACTAGGTTACGCTAAACATTGATTCTTAATATCAGCCGCCGATAAAGGTATGCCTTGCGAGCTTGCCTTTTCCGGCGGTTTATGGTTTGATATAGGTTCCTTTTCTTAGTATCTGGAAATTACAAGCGGTTTTTTTATTCTCAAATAGCGAGAGTTTTGTTTTTAGTAAGTTGACTCTTGTTTAGGTTTCGCGTTAGTCGCTCGCGGCTATTCTTGCGTGATTCCGTGTGTCGAAACGATGGATTTTCGGCACGAAATCATTAAAAGGAGCTTTAAAGCACGATGCAGAAAAACGACAAGACTTATACTTTTCTTTTATCGCATTCATCAAAATCGAAGATATATATCAAGCGAATAGCTATTAATAAGAGCTATTTGCATTTTGGTTCTGTTGGAATTTTTCTAATTCTCGGTATTACAACATTTGCGGTCGGCATCAGCGGAATCGTCCGAAACACAGCATTTGCCGAATCACTCTCGAAAACCTCCGCCCTGTCACAGGTCGCTAACGAACCGGCGAAAATAACCGAACCCATCGCAGAAGCGAAGTTGCCTACCGCCACCGACTATGCTTTTAACAGCGGCGGCCCGGAAGAAGGCAATGAGGTTGACGGCGAAACGTCAGAGATCGACACAGAGATTGCCTCGATCCGCAAGAATGCCGATCCCGCCTATCTGCCGTCGATGTGGGCTCATTTGGGCAAGATCAACAATGAATTCGGATTTAGGCGTAATCCATTTGGCGGACGTGCCTATGAGTTTCATCCGGGAATGGACATTGACGGCGAACGCGGCGACCTCGTCACCGCCCCGGCAAACGGCATCGTCATCAAATCCGGTTGGACCGGCGGTTACGGCAACATGATAGAGATCGACCACGGCAACGGCCTGTCCACACGCTACGGCCACCTCTCGAAGATCGAAATCGGAGTCGGCGACACCATCACCCGCGGCCAACTGATCGGCTACATCGGCTCAACCGGTCGCTCAACCGGCCCCCACCTCCATTTTGAATTGCGGCTTAATGACAAGTCGATCAACCCTCGCCATTTCCTGGTGCCGGAACCGACAGATCTGACGACTATCGCAAAATAGTTCAAATAAAATAGTTTTTTCAGGGTGAGTCATATAGTTGACTCGCTTTTTTTACGCCTGAATGTTTATATTTGAGGATACGGTGAATTTACTTTTCAAATAACTTACAAGGAATGTTTGCAATGAAATTGAACAATAAACGCTTTCTTTCGCTCGCGATGATGGTCGCGGTATGTCTTTCCACCTTTACCTTTGCCTCTGCTGTCTATGACGAAGGGTTGTTTGCTCCGCGGCAGATCGCAACGCTGCCGCTCAAGAAAAAGGGTCTAAAGATCAAGCCTGAGGATATCTACAACCCCGCCGGCGGCGGTCTGACGGATTCGATCATTCGGCTGAATGCGGGCGGCGGAAGCTGCACGGCCGAGTTTGTCTCGCCGGATGGCCTTATTTTGACTAATCATCACTGCGGTTTTGATGCATTGGTCGCGGCCTCAACGCCGGACAAGGACCTTGTCGAAACCGGATTCAAAGCCGACAATCGTGCCGGCGAGATCGCGGCTAAGAGCTATTCGATCTTTATCACCGAGCGTGTCGATGACGTGACGGCAAAGATCAAGGCCGGGACCGAATCGCTTTCCGGCGATGCACTTGCCGCCGCCTACCAAAAGGATATCGCCGATCTGACCGCCGCCGAACAGGCAAAGGCCCCGGCCGGGTCGATTATCCGCATTCAGATGCTTAATAACGGCTATTTCTTTTATCAATATCAAACGCGGCAGTTTAAGGATATCCGCGTCGTTTATGCTCCGCCCCGCAATATCGGCGTCTTTGGCGGCGACCCCGACAATTTTGAATGGACGCGTCACACAGGCGATTTTACATTTCTGCGTGCATACACCGCACCGGACGGCACGGCGGCCGAGTATTCGTCAAACAATGTTCCGTACAAAGCAAAAAAATACCTGACGATGAATATCGACGGTCTCAAGGACAACGATTTTGTGTTTGTCCTCGGCTTTCCGGGCGGCACGACGCGTTACCGCGAGAGCCAGTCGATCCAGTTTGCCCGCGATGCCAACTTCCCTTTTCTGGCTAAATGGCTAGATGCCCTTAGCACCTCACTGCGGCAGATCGGTTCGACAGACGAAGAAAAGCGCATTGCGTTTCAGGGGGACATTGCGAATTTTGACAATTCAAGAAAACTTTACGACGGCGGCTACCTGCGTCTTATCAAGGCTGGTGTTGTTCAGCAGCGTCAGGCCGAAGAGGCCCGTCTCGCCACCTGGATCGCCGCAAATCCGACCCGGCAGAGTAGATACGGCACTATCCTGTTCGAAATCAAAACGCTCTCAGACGAAACCAACGCGGCGTCAAAGCGTGACGCCATCATTCGCCGATTCCCTGACCCGAATTCAACGACCGTCTTTGGCCAGATCGTCGCAGCGGCAACCGCTGTCAAAGCGGGCCGAACGCTGACGGCAGCTCAAAAGGCGGGAAAGATTGCCGAGATCACCCAAGCTCTTAAAGGCCGCGAATCCGTCCATGAGAGCGCTCTGCTCAAATTCTTTTTTAAAGCGTTTGACGATCTGCCCGCCGGTCAGAGATTTGCGGCCGCCGATCAGAAATTTGCCAATAAAAAAGGTAAGGAGCGACGCGATGCCGAGGCACTCTTTGCCACGCAGATCGCTGACGGCGAGCTATCATCACCAGCAAAGATAACGGATATTTACGGAATGTCGTGGAGCGAAATTCAGGCCAAGCATCCATTTGTCGCCGGCCTCGTTGACGAAAGGGCCGCGTACGCGACGCGCACCACAAACTTTGCGGCCAAGATCGACCGTCTTCGGCTGCTGTACATGCAGGCGCTGACTGAGATGAAGGGCGGAACCGTTTACGCGGATGCGAATCTGACGCTGCGTTTCTCATACGGGACCGTCAAAGGTTATCAGTCCCGCGAGGCCGAATTCCGAACGCCATTTACGACGATCAAGGGAATGATCGAGAAGGACACTGGCGAGAAACCGTTTGATGCCCCGCAAAAGCTCAAGGAATTACAGGCCGCCCACGATTTCGGTCGTTACGGCGAAAAAGACAGCGTCGTGCTCGACTTTCTCTCGACGACCGATATTATCGGCGGCAACAGCGGCAGCCCGATCCTCAACAACAAAGGTGAGCAGGTTGGTATTTGTTTCGACGGCAATTACGAAGGCCTCGGCAATGATTTCTATTATGATCCTGAGGTAAACCGCACGATCTCAGTGGATATTCGTTACGTATTATTTGTCACGGAGAAATTTGGCGACGCTAAATGGATCGTCGACGAAATGAAAGTGGTGGGCGGCAAGAAGTCGTAATCACGAGCTTTAAGCTCAAATACAGAAAAGGAGGCTGTCTGAAAAACTCAGACGGCCTTTCTTTTTCGCGTACCGGACGCATCACTGCTGCCTTTATTTGGCCGTGAAAAACACCGCTTTCTCTATGTCTTCGGCGGAAAAGAACTGCTTTGTGTGCGGGCAGCGATATTTATTGGTCTGCATAAATACGATCTCCGACGGAAACGGGTTGTCAGCGTAGTAATCGGCGAGACCTGTTTTGTCGAGGTTCGTTTCGTCAAGCGATAGCTTTACATGCACGGAGTGCGGCTGGCTGCATTGATCACAAACAACATAAACATCGTAAATGGGCATAGTTTGAGTTTACGCTTCAAATGGCCGGTTGTCAGCTACCCTTAAATTCCCTCGCGTTCGCCAACTCAACTTGGAACTCCAAACTTTTTCTGCAAGAAATGTAACCACTCCGCGTTCACAGATTAAAAGCGACACTCTCCCGGAAAAATCTGATTTTAGATAAGGAGTAATTTTATGCAGAACAAAAAGATTGTGCGCATTTTCGCGGCATGGTTTTTACTCTTGCGATCGGTGGAGCGGCAGCGGGCCAAACCGCGGATTACCGCATTTCGACGGCTTACACATATAAAATTTGACTATATTTCTGCTTCACGGCAAGGATCAGAACCTAAAAAACAACGTTATGACGCTGCAGGAAGCAATGGAGCGAAAACTCTTTGCCGTCTATGAAACCTCGAATGTCAGCGAGCTCGAAGTCGAGAATTTGTCGAAAGAATTCGACGTATTTATTCAGTCGGGCGACATCGTCAAGGGCGGCAAACAAGATCGAGTGCTGGCCGTCAGCATCATCATCCCCGCGCGTTCGGGCCGTGTGAAGATCGAAGCGTTTTGCGTCGAATCGGGCCGCTGGACAAAACGCGGAACCGAAGATTCGAGTAAATTCAACAGCTCAAACGACCGTATTGTGACCAGAGAATTAAAGATAGCGGCAAACGCGACCCGCTCCCAGCAGGAAGTGTGGAATCAAGTTAGCGAGGCTCAGGGCAGGTTGAGCAAAAACGTGGGCGGCACGGTAAAAGACGGCGGATCGAGTTCAAGTTTGCAGCTAAGTCTTAAAAAAAAAACGTTGTGGCTACTGTCGATGCTTACATAAAAAATCTGAGCGGTATCATCAACGGCAAATCTGATGTCATAGGATACGCGATGGCGATCAACGGCAAGATCAACAGCGCCGATGTTTACGTTTCAAATTCGCTCTTTAAAAAAGTTTGGATAAAGATGCTCAAAGCGTCAGCGACCGAAGCAGTTTCTGAGTCAAAAGGCGTCAGGCTCGCTGATCCGGTAAGGGCCGATACTGTCAAGGAAATGATAAGCGATGCCGAAAAAGCCGCGTCTCGCACACAGTCTCTCGGTTCCGGTGGCACACGCCTCGTGACCCGCGAAGACAAGGATAACGTGATGACCGAGGCCCGCGACGAAAAATCAAAGGTCGTGGTGCATAAGAGTTACGTTAAGAAAAACTAACGAGGATGCAATCCTCAAAACCTTCGGGCCCTGGACTGTTTTTTCGGTTTCGTCGCTGTACCGGAAACTTGGATCAAGGGCCCGATCTT
>JBDSCV010000091.1:0-14098 GCA_039920905.1 Pyrinomonadaceae bacterium | reverse complement strand
GCTGCAGGACGAGTATGAGTCGTTTTACTGCATAGTAAACCTCCACGCGATCACGCTGCCGCAGGATCCGAGAGTTTTGCGGCAAAAAACGCTCGATCTCGCCCGCATTTATCTCGCCGCGGGGATCAATCCTGAAAAATCTACGGTCTTTATCCAGTCCGACGTTCCGGAACACGCCGAGTTAACTTGGATTCTGTCGTGCCAATCGCGAATGGGCGAACTTGAGCGGATGACGCAGTTTAAAGATAAATCCGGGGCGAGACAAAACATGCAGACCCGTCCAACGGTAGACGAAACCATTGCTAAAGCGATAACTACATTACTTGCTGAAGCAAAAGAACGGTCAGGTGAAATTCCAGAGCCAGAACCCTCTCTATCGCCCGAAGTGGAACGCACGGTATCATCGGCGGTTGCGGTCGAGAAATATCTTACTAATCGACGCGCAGAACGTGCCGGTGTCGGACTCTTCACCTATCCAGTTTTAATGGCGTCAGACATTTTGCTTTATCAAACCGATCTTGTTCCTATCGGACAAGATCAAAAGCAGCATCTGGAATTGACCCGCGATCTTGCGGAAAGGTTTAACCGCGATTTTGGCGAGACTTTTGTTATCCCGGAGCCATTTATCCCGCCGGTCGGGGCAAAGATAATGTCATTGCAAGACCCGACGAAAAAGATGTCAAAGTCGGACGAGAATGCTAACGCCTCGATATTTTTGCTTGACGATGCCGATACGATCACGAAAAAATTCAAAAAGGCCGTCACTGATTCGGGGACCGAGATCAATTTTGACGAAACGCGGCCGGCGATAAAGAACCTTTTGACGATATACCAACTGCTCACTGGCAAATCCGCCGACGAGTGCGTCGCTCATTTCGCGGGCTGTGGCTACGCCCAGTTCAAAGGCGAACTCGCTGAAACTACAATAGAATTTCTTCGACCGTTTCAGGAGCGGGTGAACAACTACACCGACGCCGACCTTGGCGCGATAATTAAAGCGGGAGCGGAAAAAGCCCGGTCGGTTGCATCCGAAACACTGAATAACGTTTATCAAAGAACCGGGATCAGATAAGATACCCGTTAATACAAGATCAAGATGAAGACCTTATTCAGTATTTTTTGCATTATGTCAGCCGCCATGTTAGCGTCTTGCGATCTTCGGAGCGGGATTGCAAAAGAGAACATGGAAAAGTTTAACCCGACTCCAACACCCCCATTCTCGCCGACGCCCACCCCTATCCCGATCGATCCCGCAGATATTGTAGGAGTCGACATAAATCAGGAAGGCGACGTGTTATCGGTCAATGGGTATGACCAAAAAAAGACGATAAACTGTACAAAGTTCAATCGCGTAAGGGTAAACGGCGATATGAACCTGGCCTCTATCAAAGGCGTTTGCCGGGAGATAATGATCAATGGCGATAAAAATGAAACAACCGTGGACGCCGCGATGGAGTTTGTCTTCAACGGAACCGAAAATAGAGTGAAATATTCCCGCTTTCTGAACGGAAAGCAGCCTTTATTGACCCAGAACCGGCCCGGCAATATCATTGAAAAGGTCGAAGTGGAAACGACGAGCGGTCAGTCGCGGAACAAGCCGTTATGAAAAACCAAATTATTGTATACGAAAAACCGACCTGCACGACATGCCGCAATCTGACAAAACTGTTCAGTGAAAACGGCGTGGATTGGGACAAGGTAAATTACTTTATCGAGCCTTTTGATGAAAAGAAGCTGACGGCATTGTTGAAGAAAACCGTTCTGCGGCCATACGATGTCCTTCGCCGCGCCGAACCCGCTTTTAAAGGCCTCGGAATCACCGCCGGCTCGCCTGACGACGATGTCATAAAAGCGATGGTCGCTCATCCGTCGATAATTCAGCGACCGATTGTCGAGGTTGGTGACAAAGCTGTCCTGGCTCGTCCAATTGAAACGGCATTAGAAATCCTTTAGCCATAAGGGCATAGAGGTCACAGAGACAGGTTGAACACAATACATCACATCTAGGATCTCTGTGTCCTCTGTGGCAAAATATAAACATGAGCTACACAAATGGAAACGGCAACGGACACGCGCCGAAGCCAAAGAACGTCCTCGGCGGCGAGTTGCAAAGCTGCTGCACCGATCCGATGACGGGCTTTTACCGAGACGGCTATTGCCGCACCGGCGTTGACGACACGGGTCGTCATACGGTGTGCATAAAAGCGACTGATGAATTTCTCGTGTTCTCAAAAGCTGCCGGCAACGACCTTTCAACACCGATGCCGCAGTATGCGTTTCCCGGCATTAAAGACGGCGACAAATGGTGCCTGTGCATGCTGCGTTGGCGCGAAGCACTGGCCGCTGGAATGGCGCCGCAAGTTTATCTCGCGGCGACGCACGAAGCAGCTTTGACCGTCGTGAGCCTCGACGATCTGCGTCGCCACTCCGTCGATGACCCGATTTAAATGGAGCCGGAACCCGAACAATTTACCTTTGATTTTCACAAAGAGACCGCCCAGATCGTTGGCGGTAATTCTGATTCTCTGAAGATCAAGATCGGCGATTTTGCCGGGCCACTTGATCTGCTTTTGTTCCTCATCAGGCAGGAACGCGCCGATATTTTTGACATCCCGATCGCTCGCATTACCGAGAAATATCTCGAATACATCCGCCTGATGAAACGGCTCGACATCTCGGTCGCGGCGGATTTTCTCGTGATGGCCGCGACGCTGATCGAGATCAAATCAAAGATGCTGCTCCCGTGCGACCCGTTCGTCGGCGAGGAAGAGGAATTCGAAGATCCGCGTCAGGAATTGGTTGATCGCCTGCTCGAATACGAAAAATTCAAGACTGCCGCCGGGATGTTGTATGAGCGCGTCACAATCGAACAGGCGATCTTCACCCGCGGCCCGATCGAATCGGACGCGGGCAACGCCGAGATCGACGCCTCTGTTTTCGACATTCTCACCGTCTTTCAAAAGATCATGGCCCGCCATGTGAACGAGATCAAGCTGGAGATCCACCGCGAAGAGATCTCGCTCGCGGATATGCTGAAAGCGCTGAAAAGGAGGATGTTTGAAACGGGCGAATTGAGCTTGCTCGCGTTTTTCGAGGAGATGCATTCTAAACGGGAACTTGTCACAGCGTTCATCGCCATCCTCGAGATCGTCCGCACCGAGGGCGTCAGGCTGCTGCAAAGCACGACGTTTGGGGACATCATTTTGAAAAGAGTTTAAGCCGCAGAGACGCTGACACGCGGAGAAGCAAGAAGGAAAGATCAGCATTATTATGGCAATATAGATTCTCTTCTCTGCGTCTCTGCGTCTCTGCGATAAAATTTCACCTATGGATTTGGATATTGTAGAAAAAATCGCGCGGACGCCCTGCGAGCTTGTCGTTCTAGTCGAAGCCCTGATCTTTGTCGCCGACGAACCGATTACGACAAAGCTGCTAGCCGAGGTTTTGGAAGAGGAACGTGAAAGCGTCCAGGCGGCGGTCGAGGAATTGTCGCGCGAATACGAATCGCGCGCGAGCGGCCTGCAAATACGAGAGATCGCCGGCGGCTGGCAGCTTGCAACGCGTACTGAACTGCACGAGGAAGTTCGCAAATTCCTAAAAACACGTCCGTCCGCGAAGCTTTCGCTCGCTTCGCTGGAAACGCTCGCGGTCATCGCTTACAAACAACCGGTTACTGTCCCCGAGATACTCGAAATTCGCGGCGTCCAGTCCGCTACATCAATCAAGACGCTTCTGGATAAAAAACTAATTGTCGCCAAAGGCCGCAAAGAAGCCGTCGGCCGCCCGATGCAATACGGCACGTCAAAGGATTTTCTAATACAGTTCGGATTAAAGGACCTTTCCGAGCTTCCGAGTATTGAGGATTTCGAAGATCTGATCCAATAGATCTACTACATAGGAATATAGCTCACATAGCCAAATTTTTCTTACTATGTGTTCTATGTCCCTATATGGTTCAATGTTCTTATGCAGGAAAGATTGCAAAAACTTATCGCCCAGGCGGGTATTGCTTCGCGGCGGGCCTCCGAGGCGCTGATTGTGGCTGGCGAAGTCTCGGTCAATGGCGAGATCGTGACCGAGCTTGGCACCAAGGCCGACCCGGAAAAAGACCACATCAAGGTTCGCGGCAAACTGATAAATACAAAGCTGCAAAACCGCTCGAATGTCTATGTTTTGCTCAATAAACCCAAAGGTTACCTTTCGAGTGTCGCCGACCCGGAAGGGCGAAAACTGGTTGTTGATCTCGTCAAAGGCCACGGTCGCCTGCATCCGGTCGGACGGCTCGATTACAACACCGAGGGGCTGATAATTCTGACAAACGATGGCGATTTTACAAATTTTGTCGCGTCATCGCACACCATTTCAAAGGTTTACGAGGTCAAAGTGAAAGGCCTGCCCACAACTGTGGCGATCAATAAATTGCGTCGCGGCGTCTTGCTTGAGGACGGTTTCAAAACTGCTCCGGCGGAGATCAAAGATCTAAAGCCAACCGAGAAAAACGGCTGGTACGAGGTCACGCTGCATGAGGGCCACAATCAGCAGATACGCAAAATGTTCGACACTATCGGGCACTCGGTCGTAAAACTAAAACGCATCGCCCTTGGACATATCGATGAACGGTGGCTGAAGGTTGGCGAGTCGCGCAAACTTACCTCAAAAGAAGTCGAACGCTTTCGCACACCGTCCGCCAAGAAATAATTTCTACGTCATCAACGCCCGGTGCTCCACCATCAGACATAGGTCTTGCACGACTTTGATCCCGGCTCCCGCCAGTTTTTCGGCAACCTCATCATTACGGATGCCAAGTTGAAACCAAACGGCTTTTGGTTTTTTTGAAATGATCTCGAGGGTATGTTTTGGAATGTCCTCGGAACGTCGAAAGACATTTAGCAAGTCGATCTCGCCGGGGATTTGCCTGAGATCGCGATATACAGCTTTCCCCAATATTTCCGTTACGTCCGGGTAATAAACCAGCACAGGGATGATCTCGTAACCAGCGTCAGACATATATTTCGGAACGTAATAAGCGGGCTGAGCAGCGTGCGTCTCAGGCTTTATGCCAAGCACCGCGATAGTCTTTGTCCCCTCAAGCAATTCCCGGACCTGATCGTCGGTCGTAAGTACATTATCTATCCAGTCCATACCCTGATTATACAAGTCGGCTCATTGGTGGAACGCCGTAACGTTTGAAACACCTGTTACAACTGTTTGAGGTGTTACAGTGTTTCATTACACGGTCTCAATCTCCGACCGTGTAAAAGAATTTGATTTTCTCCGATCTTATGATTTTGCGTCCACGTATTGTTAGCAACACTCCGCGGAGCCGCGACGGCGAGTTATTAATAGAATCCTCAAAATAGCCACCTTCTCTCTCACTTCGGCTGGGAAAAAAGGACCCAACAAACTCGTGGCTAATGCGTCCTCGGGCTTTGGTCTTAAACTTTATCCTACGGCCGACAATCGTAAGGGTTTTCTGCAAATAATTGATCCCTCGCTCTAGATTGCCGATTCTCATATCGACGTATAAGGGCCCCTTTTTCCCGGATTTATAGTAATCCGCGACCTCGATCCAAACCACTTTAGACAAATTTCTCTCTGAGTTCTCTGGCATGAAGTAGCCCGATGGATTGAAGGTAGGGTTTTGAGCACGTGCGCAACCCGTCCAAATATTTATGCAAAACAAAAGATATAGTACGCAATATAGTGAGGAGCCTAGACTCCAAGTTGATCGCATGTCTTGATAATATGCTTAGTCCGCCCCGCAGGCAATGGCAATCCCGTCCAATCGAGCTCGCAAAAGTTGCGTTCAAATAATTGGTTATGTCAATATAACACGTTGTTATATAACTAAACGTATGGATTTTGAACTCTCAGAAGAACAATTACAAATAAAATACAGCATCCGCGAATTTGCCGAGAGCGAGATCAGACCGTATGTGATGGAGTGGGACGAAGAACAGCATTTCCCTGAGGAACTGCGCCCAAAGCTTGCGGAGCTTGGTCTGATGGGAATTCTTTTCCCGGAGGAATACGGCGGTGCCGGAATGGGTTATGTAGAATATGCGACGATCATCGGGGAGATCGGCCGCGTCTGCGGTTCGATCGGCCTGTCGGTCGCGGCTCATAATTCGCTGTGCTCGAATCATATCTATATGTTTGCGAACGAGGCTCAGAAACAGAAATATCTTGTCCCGCTCGTGACCGGCGAGAGTTTTGGAGCATGGGGCTTGACCGAGTCGCAGGCCGGTTCGGACTCGGCCGGGACGCGGACGAACGCCGTTCGTAAGTCGTCAGTCGTCAGTCGTCAGTTGTCAGTTGTCAGAGAAGAAACTCCGGGACTGGCAACTGACAACCGACCACCGACCACCGACCACTGGATCGTCAATGGCTCGAAGAATTTCATCACTCACGCCATTGCCTGCAATACGCTGGTCGCGGTCGCTGTCACCGACAAACAAAAGGGCAATCGGGGCATTTCGGCGTTTATTTTTGACAAGTCTATGGAAGGCTTTCGCAGCGACAAAAAGGAAAACAAAGTTGGAATGCGGGCCTCGGAAACAGCCTCCGTAGTTTTTGAAGATTGTTATGTGCCTGATGAAAATATGCTCGGAAACGAGGGTGAGGGCTTTATGCAGGCGATGCAGGTACTCGACGGTGGACGCATTTCGATTGCGGCTCTGTCGGTCGGAATCGCTCAAGGCGCATACGAAGCGGCGGTAACATATGCAAAAGAACGGCAGCAATTCGGTAAACCGATTGCCGAATTTCAGGCGATTCAATTTAAACTCGCGGATATGGCGACACAGATCGAATGTTCGCGCCTCCTGACGCTTCAGGCCGCCGCAACGAAAGATGCCGGAAAACCGGTGACTCAAAAATCCGCTATGGCGAAGCTTTTTGCGTCGGAAACCGCAGTCAGGGTCTCCGAAGAGTCCGTTCAGATACACGGTGGCTACGGATATACAAAAGATTATCCCGCAGAAAAATACTGGCGCGACTCAAAACTGTGCACCATCGGTGAAGGCACAAGTGAGATTCAACGTATCGTGATTGCTAAAAATCTCTTGAAGTCGCTGTAAAAGCTATGCCGAGACCCGCGCGTAAGCAAGGGCGTAACACTCAGCTTGCGCATTACGCCTTTTTTACGCGCGGGCTTCTGCATTTTATGTTTCATGTTGCATTTGTGAAACGAATAAGTATAATATAAGTTCAGATTCAATCACAGGAGAAAAATATGAGTATAAGTACAGCTACTAGTTCCGGCCGACTCGCATCGGCCTTTTTGGCAGAATTGGATAACGAGGCAAAGGTTACACGCACCTGCCTAGAACGTGTTCCGGCAGAGACATTTGACTGGAAGCCGCATGAAAAGTCTATGACGATGGGACGCCTTGCCGTCCATTGTGCTGAGATGTTCGGCTGGACAAAAGAGACGCTTAAGCAAGATGTTTTGGATTTTGCGACAGCAGACTTTAAGCCTTTCGAGCCGCAATCAACCGAAGAATTACTTGCATTTTTTGACGATCATATCGCTAAGGCCAAAATTATTTTAGGCGAAACGCCGGACGAAACATTTATGACCGACTGGACGATGCGAAACGGCGATCAGGTCTATATGACCATGCCAAAGGTCGCCGTGATGCGTTCGTTTGTGATGAACCACATCATCCATCACCGAGGACAGCTTTCGGTCTATCTTCGCCTCAACGACATCCCCGTGCCGTCGATCTACGGCCCTTCCGCTGACGAAGGGCAGATGTAAACCAAATTCAGAATGCAGAATTAAGAATGCACAATGGCGAGTCAAACAAAGGCTCGCCTTTTTCTTTCATATCAAAGAATGAGAAAATAGTGGCTTGGAATTTATGTAATGACTATCAGCGAGATAACAGCAAAGCTTTTCACCGGCGACCCGCGTTCGATTGCTCGTGCGATCACTAAGGTCGAGGGCGGGAGTAGCGATGCGGCGGAACTGATGAAAGCCATTTTTCCGCATACCGGCAAAGCGATGATCATCGGCATTACGGGGTCACCGGGTGCCGGAAAGTCCTCCCTGGTTGATAAACTCGCTCTTTATTACAAAGACAAGGGCGACAAGGTCGGCATCGTGTGCGTCGATCCATCAAGCCCGTTTTCGGGTGGTGCGATTCTCGGCGACCGCATCAGGATGGCGACGCTGGGGCTTGATAAGAATGTGTTTATCCGCTCAATGGCGACTCGCGGAAATCTTGGCGGGCTGTCGAGAGCTACTGTCGATGCAGTTGCGATATTAGACGCCGCGGGCTTTGACAAGGTCATCGTCGAGACCGTCGGCGTCGGTCAGGATGAGGTCGAGATCGTCAAAACGGCTGATGTCTCGGTCGTGGTGCTCGTACCAGGAATGGGCGATGATATTCAGGCGATCAAGGCCGGGATAATGGAGATCGGCGATGTTTTCGTCATCAACAAGGCCGACCGCGAAGGCGTTCTGCGAACCCAAAAAGAACTTGAATCACTGCTCTCGCTCGCTCATCGCCCTGATATGTGGATGCCGCCGATCGTGTCGACCATCGCAACTGAAAGCAAAGGCATCGAAAATCTGTCTGCGGCCATCACCAGCTATTTTGACTTTCAACGCATCGAAACCAGCGGCCTTGTGCGCAAGACCGCAATAGCACGTTGGCGTTTGACCGAGCTTGTGCAGGAGCGGCTGCTTTCCGACCTGATGAACCAAAACGGCACTAGCGAAAAGCTCGACAAACTTGCCGCAAAGATCGCTGAAAAGCAGATAGATCCGTATTCCGCGGTCGGGGAAATATTGCAGAAGCCCGCACGTCCGTAAGGGGCGTAACGCGCTCGTTAAGTTGAATGTTAGGCCCTTGTTTACACGCGGGCTTCGGCAAAGAATTATGAAGATAAACCACTTAGGCATCGCCACAAAAGACATCGACGAAGCTCTAAAATTCTGGGGTGACGCCCTCGGACTCGAAAACGTTCATACAGAGATCGTCCAGGATCAGAAAGTTCGCGTCGCAATGCTGCCGATCGGCGAGAGCCGGATCGAATTACTCGAACCGACGAGCGAAGATTCGCCGATCAGCAAGTTTTTAGAGAAGCGCGGCGGCGGCATTCATCATATTGCGGTCGAAGTGGATGATATTGAGGATGCAATGGAGCGCCTTAAATCGCAGGGTATGCGTCTTATCGACGAAAGCCCGCGGATCGGGGCTGAGGGCTGTCTGGTCGCTTTCGTTCACCCGTCTGCGTCAAACGGCGTTCTGCTAGAACTCGTCCAAACCAACGAATAACCGTTTTTCATTAGTTGAAACTTGCCCTGTTTGATATTATAGCCGTTTGCATTTATTAGATTTTACGTAAGTTGAGGACTTGGGAATTGAGCAATTTAACAAAAGGACTTATTTTGGTCGTCGCTATTTTGGCCATTGGCGTCGGGCTTGTCGTTTGGAAGAAAAGGGTTGGCGGCGAAACGACAGCGTCGTTTAATTCGATCAGCAAATCGGAAATCGAGATGCTGCTGGCCGACGTTGCAAAGACCAATCCGGCGATCTTAAAGCGTCTCGCCGAAGACCCCGAACTCAAAAAGCAGCAGATCGAGAATCTGAAACAACTGCTTGCATTTGCGAGTCAGGCACAGCGCGACGGCCTTGCAGCCGATCCGACCAATAAACAGGAACTCGACAACATTCGCGCTGAGATTTTGGCGGTAAACTACGACCGCGAGATAAATAAAGACAAAGGCCCGATGCCCGCCTTTGGATTTATTTCGGAAGATCAGGTTAAAGCGTACTGGGAGCAGGACAGTCAGCCGGCTTCAAAAGGGTTTTTCGAAAGGTTCGGATTAGGCGGTCCCGCCGAAACCAGAACGCATGAAGTCGAATTTAACGACTTTCTCAACGCAAAAATTGAAGTTCTTAAAG
The DNA here is from genome assembly GCA_039920905.1 of Pyrinomonadaceae bacterium. GTDB lineage: Bacteria > Acidobacteriota > Blastocatellia > Pyrinomonadales > Pyrinomonadaceae > OLB17. Next base: position 4,181 of record JBDSCV010000091.1, on the reverse strand, counting down.
CGGGAAACCCGGAAATGAAAGATCGCGAGATCACCGACGAGGAGAAGACCCAGGCCCGCGACGTTTTCGCCAAAATTCGGATTTACAGAGCAGAATACGAACAAAAAGCAACCTCCGGCGAGCTTGCAAAGGAATTTGTCGAGAAGGCAAATTTGCAGGTGAAATTGCAGCAGGCTCAGTTTTTGGCCCGTTTGTATTCGGAAAAGATCACAGATAAAACAAAGGTGACCGACGAGGATATTGCGAAATATATCGCGGAACATCCCGAACTTGACCCTGCTCAAAAACGTGCAACGGCTCAAGGAATTTTGGATCGTGCGAAAACCGGCGAAGATTTTGCCGCACTTGCAAATGAGATTTCACAAGATCCGGGAAATAAAGGTGCTGCCGACGGCGTCGCTCAGGGCGGCCTTTACAAGGATGTGCCAAAGGGCAGAATGGTAGCCCCCTTCGAAACAGCGGCTCTGGCGCTAGAGCCTGGACAAATTTCGCCCGAGCTTGTTGAGACCGATTTCGGGTTTCACATCATTAAACTCGAAAGAAAGCTCGAATCTAAAGAAAAAGACGGTAAGAAAGAAGAGACTTACGATGTTCGTCACATCCTGATCACAACCGGCTACAAGGATCCTGATAATCCGAATGCCCGCGAAGCCCCGGTTAAGGATTATGCCCGGCAAAAACTTGAAACTGAGAAAGAAAAGAAAGTGCTGGAGGAGATCGTTGCAAGCAACAACATTCAGGTGCCTGACGACTTTACGGTCCCGGCTGTTTCCGACGAGCAGCTCAGGCAAATGCAGCAAAAACAGCAGATGCAGGCTATGCCCCCGGGTGGCCCAGGCGGCCCAGGCGGGCCAGGCGAATCTGATCCGGGTAAACCGGAAACTAAAAAGCCGGAACCAAAGAAAAAGTAGATTTGCATGGGCGATAGCATTTCACAGGATGGACAAGATAGGCAGGATCGTTTGAATAAATATCCTGCCTATTTTATTCATCCTGTTTGAATTTTATTATGGAACAAATAAACATCGGGATTATTGGCGGCAGTGGTTTGTACCAGATGCCGGACCTCATAAATGTGCGTGAGGTTGAGGTGGAGACGCCGTTTGGCAAGCCTTCGGATGCGTTCATCGTGGGGGAATTGGATGGCGTAACGGTTGCGTTTTTGCCGCGGCATGCACGCGGGCACAAATTCACGCCCAGCGAACTTCCCTACCGGGCGAACATCTATGCGATGAAGATGCTCGGTGTCGAGTATATCTTGTCGGTGTCGGCGGTTGGCAGCTTGCAGGAAAAATACGCTCCGACGGATTTTGTGATTCCCGACCAATTTTTTGACCGCACACGCGCACGCTCCCATGAATCTACATTCTTTGGCGAAGGCATCGTCGGCCACATAACTTTTGCTCATCCGGTTTGCAGCGAGCTTGGCGATATTCTTGAGGCTTCGTGCAATATAGTTGGCGTTAAAACACATCGCGGCGGCACCTACATTTGTATGGAGGGCCCGGCGTTCTCGACCAAGGCCGAATCGAACGTCTATCGCCAGTGGGGCATGGACATCATCGGCATGACAAATTTGCAGGAAGCAAAGCTCGCCCGCGAAGCCGAGATCGCCTACGCCACAATGGCTCTCGTCACCGACTACGACTGCTGGTACGACGGTCACGACGAAGTCACCGCCAACATGGTCATCGAATATCTCAACAAAAATGTTCGCAATGCCCAGCTCGTTCTAAAAGACGCTGTAAAACGCGTCGCCGCCAAAACGACGCCGAATCATTACGCCGACGCAACAAAGAACGCTATCTTTACGGCACCGGAAAACTGGCCTGTTGAAACGGCGAAAAAACTTGAGGCGATTGTTGGAAAATACGGTGCAGAAGCCCGCACGTAAGTAAGGGGGCCAAAATTCGACGTGGAAAACCTAAACACTACTAAAAGCATCTGTATTTAGTTATGAAAAGAAAGTTTTTAGCAGTAATATTTACAGCCACCATATTTTCGATTTTTGGTGGCTCTGCTTTCGCCCAGCGCAATGTGACGCCCGCCATCGACCGCGACCCATTGATCGAGGCTGATGCCAAACATAATCTTGATGTCGCATGGCAATCGTATAAGTTAAAAAAAGCCTATAAAGGCGTGCTCACGCGATTTGAAGAGACCTATGCAGCTTATCCCGAGTTCTCAAAGATAGATGAGTTTTTATATCTCGCGGGCATGAGCAGCTACTTTTTGTCTGAGAATAAAGGCAAGCAAAAGGTTGATCTCAAACTCGAAAAAGAAAGAGACAAATTCGCACCGGCAAAGCTAAAGGAAGACGCGATAGCCTATTTATCGCTGCTCGTCGATAAATATCCGGAAAGCCGGTTTCGCGAAGACGCTGCAAAGACTCTCAAGCTAATCAAAGCTGAAAAATAAGAGCTTACAGGCTTCTCACTTGGAGCCTCACTCAGTTTCCGGCAATATCAGACAGTTTCCCGCCCGAGAAAATCGCAAAAATCTGCTGTGACGTGTAAAATAGAAATTTTCGTAATCCTATTTTCGGAGATTCTATTAATACATGTCTTTAACTGTTGTTGGTTCGGTCGCGTTCGATGCGTTAGAAACCCCGTTTGGCAAACGTGATCGCGTACTTGGTGGTGCGGCGACGCATTTTTCTTTGTCGGCGAGCTTCTTTACAAAAGTGAACGCCGTCGGTGTGGTCGGCGGTGATTTCGGCGATGAAGAATGGGCGGTTTTTAGGCGTCATAACATAAATACAGACGACATTCAGGTTGTGCCTGACGGCAAGACCTTCTTCTGGAAAGGCCGCTACGATTACGACATGAACACTGCTCATACCCTCGATACTCAGCTAAATGTTTTCGAGACTTTTGAGCCAAATCTGTCCGAAAATTCGAAATCTGCAAAACTGCTTTTTCTTGCAAACATACTTCCGATGCTCCAGAAGCAAGTGCGGGAACAGTGTGTAAATGCAGAGTTTACCGCCATGGACACGATGAATTTTTGGATTACGTCCATGAAGGACGCGTTGATAGAGACCATCAAGGTTGTCGATTGCATCATCATCAATGACGCCGAGGCGAGGCAGTTGACGGACGAGACGAGCATACACATAGCGGCCCGCAAGATCATTCACATCGGCCCGAAAGCCGTCGTTATCAAACGCGGCGAATACGGTGCGACGCTGTTTACAAAGGACGGGTATTTTGTAGTTCCGGCGTATCCGCTTGAGAGCGTTTTTGATCCGACGGGTGCTGGCGACACGTTTGCGGGCGGGTTTATGGGCTATCTCGCTTCGCAAACGGCGATCACGGAGGAGACGCTGCGGCGGGCGATGATATATGGCTCGGTGATGGCGTCGTTCAACGTCGAAAAGTTTGGCACCGAGCGGGTCGATGCGCTCGAATATCCTGAGATCAACGAGCGTTTCAAGGCTTTTAAGCAAATGACCCATTTTGACGATATTCCGTTTGAACAGGCTTCTACTGCCGCATAGTTCATCCGCCGATGGCTAAGAAAACCGACAACCCGCTTTCCCGCTTTGAAGAGCATAAGATCAACTATCCATTGGTCGCTGCTGCGGTAGTGCTCTTTGGCGTTTTGATCGCGGGTGTCGTTCTATCGGCTCAGGCGCAGGATATGACGAATGTTGGGTTGTTCCTCGCCGCGGCGGCTGTTTTTGCGATCATGGTCCTGGTTGATATTGCCGACAAACGCCGCAAAGCAGCGGTCGATGACCGTAAATTTATCCGCTGGGACGCTGCGATGCCTGAGCTTCAAAGGCAGAATGTAAATATTGAAGTTCGCGAACTCGCGCGGCTGTTAAGTGTTGGTATCGATCAGCTCCCGGATCTGCTTTCGGCCTATATCGTTGCCGAAGATCTTGCTTTGCGGCAGATACAGCAGGAAGAAAACCTGCCGCTGATGCGTCACGTCCAGATCGGCCGGACGCCATTTGACGCAATTTTGGTCGATCAGGATCTGATCACGTGTATTGAAGTTTCGTTCCTTGTCGTGCCCGACGTGCGGCAGGAAAGGATCGAATCGATGCTCAAAAAGATCACGTTGGCAAAGAAAAATCTTGCCGAGATGAAGAGCCGCCTTCGTCTGCGTCTGATGCTCGTACTGGTGACCCAGCTAACACCGGACGAAGAGGAAATCCTCCGCGGAATGCTGAT
>JBDSCV010000090.1:0-11705 GCA_039920905.1 Pyrinomonadaceae bacterium | reverse complement strand
TGCGAAGGAGCCGGTTGGGTCAAATCGCCAACGACGGTCTGTTACGAAATCCTGGCCGAAGCACGTCGTTTGTCAAAGAACGTCGAGGATGTTCGACACACTACGCTGCGGGTTCACCCGGATGTCACACAGGCTTTCCGAAGCACGGAACGCGAGGTCCTCGACGAGATAGAGGCCTACCTTGGCCACATCGACATCGCCTCGGATAAATCCGTCCATCAAGCGCAGTTCGATTTTGCTTTCGTCTAAAAAGTGATCAGTTAGCGGGCGTCAATGCCCTTCCGAATTTCGACGGGTAAGCTATGGTTTCAGATCCTTTTTAGCGTCTTTGACGTTGGCGGGTTTCGCAAAGATAGAGTCTGACATCGTTTTGTTGAATTCAACAGACTGATAATTAATACGCGACGCGAGTGTTCCGTTCGAATACCGGTCGACTATGAACGGAGTTTTTATGCCGCCGACATCGATGAATTGCGCATAGCGGTCCTCTTCTTTTATCTCTTCGCCATCGGGGTCTTTGCGTCTGTAAACTGCTTTTTGAGGAAGACCGTCCTCAGCGGCAAATTCGAATTCGACCGCAAATCCGTCTTTGTACGTGAGTTTGACCACATCGTTGCGCTTGCCGAGCGTTGCCGCGCGTTTTCCGACGTACGTTAGCTCGGCCTCACCCTTCCAACCGCCGCGAAGCAAATTGTCGAGACTCGTTCTGATTCCTTGCTTAAAGTTGGCGATCTGGCCTTCGTTCTGAACCTTTATCAAGTCCTGGTCACCATCATAAACCCAACCGGTGTTGCCCGAATTGGTTTGAATAGTGTGCGAGCCTCCGCCTTTAAATTCCGTGCGCTCCTTGTCCGGGAACACGATCACGTCAACAAAGGTCTGAAACGAAACGACCGCAGATTCCCTGATCACGCTAAACTTGCCACGGCCAACTTGTGATCTAATCTGTAAATAGCGGTCGCCGCCAAGAATCTTTACTGCCGAGGTGATCACGGCTTCGGCCTTCTCCGTTTGCGGAGGTTTTGATTCACCTTGTCCAAATACGGACATCGAACACGCCACTAACCCAATCAACGTAAATAGGAAGAGTTTAATCATTTGTTTTCGAGAAGATTGACGAGTTCAAGACTTTCGATCCAACTAAAGTCTTTTAAGTTATTTGTTACGAGAGCGAACCGATGTACGATTGCAGTGGCAGCGATTAGCGAATCGCCCAAGTTAATTTTGTGCTGCTGACGAAGTTTGATTGCCCCATTTATGATCTCTGTAGAGATTGCAATCATATTTAATGACTCAAAGAAATCCTCAAAATATTCTGCATCATAGTCCGAAAGATTATGATAACCCAAGACTTCAACCAGACTTACAGCTGAGTAGGAAGGAGTATTTGACCGGACGAAATCGCGAAGAGATTGATTCTCAGGCAATGCTGAGTAAATAATAATGTCGCTGTCGAGAATCACTATTCGCGTCCGGGCAATGGGCGGTCCTTTCGAATTTCATGCAGCCATTTATCAGGATCGGGTATCGACTTAACGCCTCCCATATCCGCAATTTTCTGCAAGGCCGCCGCCGCACGTTTCCCGTCCGGCTTGTTTCTGATTACAGGCTTATCAACAAATGTCACATAAACTTTCACTGCATCGTCATTTCTCGCACCGTCGGGAACTTCTCCATCCCACTCGATAACATTTCCGTGAATTGTAGCTCTGTATTTTTCCAGCATAAGTCGCTTCCCTTGTAAACAAAGGCTCTGCCGACAGTTTATCATCTATACGTCACGCGTGAAAAAGAATTTCAACTTAAACTGCGCGTCCCACTATATCAAATGTAAATTTTAATTTATTTTTAACCCGCACGGTTCCGTGAAAGGCGCTGGTGGCATTTACATTAAATTTTGACCGGTCGAGGTCGAATTCACCCTTGGCGTGGAGCACATCGTTTTCGAGAGAAACGACGGCGGGTATAACTATATGCTTTGTCACGCCGTGGAGCGTGATATCGCCGCCGATCTTTAGTTCAAACCTACCATCTTTCAAAAAGCCCTTTACATCTGTGCTTTTGAATGTGATCTCAGGATATTTGGCGGTTTCGAGAACGATTTCCTCCAACTCTTTATTAATTATACTTTTCTGCTGCGGGGTGAACTCGTCGCTGGTTTCTTCCAGAGACGCCGCCTTGATCGTCAAACTGAGTGATGCCGGATTGATCGCGTCAAGAGTCAATTCGGCCACGCCGCTAAAATCTCTCACAGCGATGTGATGGTCATGGCCTTTGAAAAACGCGATCCCGCCGCGCGACGCCTTAACCTTAAAGCTGCTGCGGGCCGCGTCAATTTCGTAACGGATAGCTGTCGGCAGCTTATTATCCGAAGGTTGAATTTCGCTCGCCGCCTGCGAATTTGCGAATAGGAAAAAAGCCCCAATCGAAAGAATTACTGCTAAACAAAGAATCGACGCCACTATCTTCATGATTTAAACTCCCTTGTAATAAAAAGGCTTTGATGACAATTTAATCACCGAAGCCTTAGATGCCAAAAGTTTTTGCGGCGTCTAATTAAGGCTGAAAACCTCACCCGGTTTGACTGTTATCTCGCCATCGGCGACTTCTACGACAAACTTGATCGCGGCCTTCCACTCGTTCGTTATCGGTAATTTTACCTTTTGGTCGATATGCCGTTTTAGGAATCTGGCTCCGTAGGCCTGGTTAAAACCTTTCTCCGTGAGCAGATCAAGAGCTGCATCAGTGATCTCAACGATCTTGCCCTGACGTTCCATATTTTTCTGGATCTTGGCGAGATAGAGTTTTGCTATCTCCCGAACCTCATCTAATGTGAGCGGCGAAAAGATGATGATCTCGTCAATCCGATTTCGAAATTCCGGTGTAAACCGAGTCTCCGCCGCTTTCATTACGTCTAGCCGAATATTCTTCATTTCGCCTACCGATTTCTGACCGAAACCAAGAGGCTTTTCGTACTTTTTGAAATTATCCGAACCCAGATTTGACGTCATGATGACTATCGCGTCGGACAGGTAAACTTTTTTACCGCGCCCGTCCGTGATCCAACCTTCGTCAAATGCTTGAAGGAAGATGTTCATCAGGTACGGGGAAGCCTTTTCGACCTCATCCAAAAGTAAGACAGTATACGGATTGTCTCGAAGCTGCTCCGTCAAAAGACCGCCGCGTTCGCTGCCGACAATGCCGCGGGGCATGCCAATCAGTTTTTCGATGCCGATGGTGCCGTCACCATATTCGCTCATGTCGATGCGAACCATCTTGCTTTCGTCGCCAAACATAAATTCGGCAACAGCTTTCGCAAGTTCGGTCTTTCCAACGCCGGTCGGACCAAGGAACAACAGCACGCCATCAGGAGCGTAATGATTCTCTTTCAGCGGACCTTTATTAAGCCGCAATCTTTCTGCAACCGCCCGAACCGCATCTTTCTGGCCGATAACGCGATGACCGAGATCGGCTTCCATGGCCGAAAATCGGTCGGACGTATCGCGATAGATCATGTCTTTCGGAATTCGCGATTCCTGTGAGATGACATCGATAATATGCTCGGGCCGGACGATCATATCGGTTAAGTCGCCGATCTCAACTTTTACAGATGCAGTGTCGAGCCAGCCGATCGCCTTGTCCGGCAGGTGCAGGTTGCGAATGTATTTGGGCGACATTTCGAGGGCCATATTGATAGCCTCGTCGGAAATCGTCACTGAGTAATTTTTTTCGAGGCGAGGACGGACGCCGAGCAAGATCTCTTTCGTTTCGTCCATGCTCGGCTCATCAACTTTGACAAGCCGAAAGCGCCTGGCGAGAGCTTCGTCATCGCTAATATATTCTTTGTATTCGGTGATCGTCGTCGCACCGATTATCCTCAGCTCGCCGCGTGCGAGCGACGATTTGAACATATTTGCAGCGTCGGATGTGGTGCCCATCGCGGCTCCGGCACCAATGATCGTGTGTGCCTCGTCGATAAAGAGAATTATGTGATCTTTCTCTTTGACCTCGTCGATGATGCCTTTGATCCGCTCCTCAAACATTCCGCGCAGCATCGTTCCGGCGACAAGGCCGCCCATCTGAAGCTGAACGATATGTGCATCCCGTAATCTAACCGGAACTTTTTCCGGTTCCAGTTCAATCAATCTTGCAAGGCCTTCGACCACGGCCGTTTTACCGACACCGGGTTCGCCGACGAGCATCGGGGAATTTGAACGCTCGCGATGCGAAAGTATCTCGATCATCTGCAGGATCTCACGCTCACGACCGATCGTCGGCGGGATCTTGTCCTGACGGGCAAGTTTATTTAGCGAGACGCCAAAATGACGTAGGAACGACGGCAGTTCATATCTCTGCCGGGTGCGTTCCTCTTCTTTTTCACGCTTGCGTATGCGGGTTCGGGCGGTAGTTGCTACCTCATCGGCCGGAACGCCCAGATTCTGCAAAACATCGTTGAGAACACTGCGCTCGTCGTTTGAGAGAACATAGAAAATATCGCTGGCGTCAATAACGCGGCGGCCCTGCGAACGCGAACGGTCCATCGCCCGTTTGAAAAGCTCTGTCGTCTCCGGTGCAATGCGAAACCCTTTGCCGCTATGCTGGCGGCCGTCTTCCATCCGCTTCTCGATCAGCAACTTTACTGACCGGGGATCGACTGAAAGGTCACGCATCGTTGACGAGAAAAGATCATCTTCCTCGAAAGCGATGGCGTGCAGAATATGCTCGATCGAGACGTAATTTTGGTCGCGTTTCTTAGATTCGCCGAGCGCCGTCTCCAAAATGCGCTGACCGCTCTCGCTGAATTTGTCTTTGTATGCGTCTATATCTGCCATAAATACCTTGCGTAAAACCCGAAGCTATGATGCAGACGGAGTGGAAGCAATTGCCTGGATTCCATCATAACACTTTGTCGCGAACGTCTGAAAGCCTTTTTCAACGCTCTGGTCAAAGAGCGGAAAATTAGTTATTCGCCTACTGATTCGACCATCGCCTTGCCCACCTGAACTTGAGCCGGGCGCAGCAGTTTGTCAGCAAATTTATATCCTCGAGCATATTCAGCGGTGATCTTACCGTCGTTTTCAGAATCGGAAGCAACCATGTCCACCGCTTCGTGCACTTCGGGATCAAAAGTCATCCCGATCGAAGGAATAGGCTCGACACCAACATCTATAAGCGCTCGTTCAAAGCTGCGGGCCGTGCCGACTACGCCGTTTCTAAGATGCTCTACGGACGGATCGGTCTCGCTCGCAGCGACGGCCAGATTCAGATTGTCGAGTACGGGCAGCAGAGTCGTCAGAAAGTTAAATTGAGCCTGTTTGCTCCGATCCTCAAGCGACTTCATTAATCGCGAGCGCATCTCCGAGGTTTCCTTTTCCAGATTTGCCTTGGCCTCTTCAAATTTTGCCTGCACGCCGATCAACTTTGCCTCGGCAGCCTCGCGGCGCTCGGTTTCAATCTTCAGTTTAGACTCGAGTGCCATCTCATTTGCTGATTTGACAGGTTCCTTTGGCTCCTCGGCTTCGGCGATCTTCTCGCCGTCAGCATTGAAGCGGCGCTTGTCTTTGAACGGGATCTTTTCACCGTCAATTTCGTCAATCTCGAATTCTTGCTCGTTCATTTTCTTTTTCTTAAACACAATACCTAAATAGTAATCCTTTCGCCTATATTGCGGAAGTTCGCGCGTAAGCAAGGCCTAACACGCACGCGGATGAAACGCCCCTTGCTTACGCGCGGGCTTCTGCACCGGTTCGCAAGGGCGTAAATTTCATTCGGCCGTTTTCAGCTGAAACGCGGACCGTATTGCCGCTGGCAATATCACCCTTGAGCAGACTCACGGCCAATGGATTTTGGATGAGCGACTGAATTGCACGTTTCAGCGGCCGGGCACCATAAACCGGATCGTAGCCTTCCTCAATGATCAATTCTCTGGCCGAATCATCCAGCTCAATCGCAATGCCGCGTTCTTCCAAATTTTTTCGCAGCTTCTCTAATTGAACGTCGATGATCGAGGCGATCTGCTCACGTTGCAGCTGCGCAAATACAACGATGTCGTCAATCCGGTTAAGAAACTCCGGCTTAAAATGATCACGCAGCACTTTCAAAACATCGTTTCGGATGTCTCGGTCGGCGAGCGGATTTTCCGTCGCGCTCTGTATCTCACGCGAACCAAGATTTGAGGTCATGATCAGAACCGTGTTTTTGAAAGAAACAACGCGGCCTTTAGAGTCGGTTAAGCGCCCGTCGTCCAAAATTTGCAGCAGCAAATTGAATACGTCAGGATGTGCTTTTTCGATCTCATCAAATAGTACGACTGAATATGGACGACGGCGAACGGACTCCGTCAATTGACCGCCTTCGTCGTAACCGACGTAGCCCGGAGGAGCCCCGATCATTCGTGCGACGGCATGCTTCTCCATATACTCCGACATATCGAGACGGATCATTGCCCGCTCATCGTCAAACATAAATTCGGCAAGTGCACGGGCCGTCTCGGTTTTGCCGACACCCGTTGGGCCGAGGAAAATAAATGAGCCGACTGGCCGGTTTGGGTCCTGTAACCCGGCACGGGCGCGGCGGACCGCGTTCGCCACCGCTTCAAGCGCTTCGTCCTGGCCGATAACGCGTTTTCGTAAGCCTGCCTCCATATCGACAAGCTTTTGCATCTCGCCCTGAAGCATCTTTGTCACAGGAACGCCCGTCCATTTTGCAACGATCTCGGCAACGTCTTCCTCGTCAACTTCTTCCTTTAAGAAGACACCGTCCTTTTGAAGTTCTCCGAGCCTCGCCTGCTCGGTTTCAAGCAGTTTTTCGAGCTCCGGGATACGGCCATATTGTATCTCGGCTGCCTTGGTCAGGTCGCCAGCCTGACGGGCCTGTTCGAGTTCGAGCTTGGCTTGTTCAAGTTCGATCTTGGCGGAGCGCATCTTTTCGATCTCGTCTTTCTCGGATTGCCATTGGGCCTTCATTGCCGAAGATTTTTCGTTAAGATCGGCGATCCGTTTCTCAATGTCGTCGAGCCGCTCTTTAGATTTTTTATCAGTTTCACGAGAGAGGGCCTGACGCTCGATCTCGAGTTGCAATATTTCGCGCTCTAAAACGTCTATTTCCTGCGGCAGCGAATCGATCTCAATGCGAATCCGGGAAGCTGCTTCGTCGATCAGGTCGATCGCTTTGTCCGGCAGAAACCGGTCGGTAATGTATCTATTTGAAAGCGTCGCAGCCGCAACTATCGCTGCGTCCTTTATTCGGACCCCGTGATGAACCTCGTAGCGTTCCTTTAGGCCGCGGAGAATTGCGATAGTGTCTTCAACATTAGGCTCGCCGACATATACTTGCTGAAAACGGCGTTCGAGGGCCTTGTCCTTTTCAATATATTTCTGATATTCGGCCAGCGTTGTCGCACCGACGGCCCGCAGCGTTCCGCGAGCCAATGCCGGTTTTAGCATGTTTGACGCGTCGATCGCACCCTCGCTTGCCCCGGCGCCGACAAGCGTGTGCAGCTCGTCGATAAATAAAATGATCTGGCCCTCGGCCTTTTCGATCTCGTTTAGAACGGCCTTGAGCCGGTCTTCAAATTCACCTCGATATTTCGCACCCGCGAGCATTGCTCCAAGGTCGAGCGAAACGAGCTTCTTATTTTTTAACGTTTCCGGGACGTCGCCCGAAACTATCCGTTGGGCCAGGCCCTCCACGATCGCTGTCTTACCAACTCCCGGTTCACCGATCAAAACGGGATTGTTCTTTGTCCTCCGCGACAATATCTGTATCGCCCGGCGAATCTCATCATCACGGCCGATCACCGGGTCGAGCTTGCCTTTGCGGGCGCGATCCGTCAGGTCTTGGGCGTATTTGTCGAGGGCCTGAAAATTTTCTTCGGCGTTCTGATCTGTTATCCGCGAACCGCCGCGCATATCGGTAATCACCTTTTCGAGATCCTCTGCTGTGATCCCGTTCGAACGCAAAATGCGCCCGGCATCGCCTTCCTTTTCGGCGGCTATTGTCAGCAGGAGATGCTCGGTCGAAAGATATTCATCCTGCATCTTTTCGGCTTCTTTCTGCGCCTCCTGAAAGATTGTGTTGGTTCGCGAACTGAAATATTGCTGTCCACCCGACACCTTTGGAAACTTTCCGATCGCCGCCTCGACCTCGCTCACTATCGTCTGAGCATTGGCTCCGATCTTGCCCAAAATAGGTTTAACGACGCCCTCTTTTTGCTCAAGCATCGCCGCCAGCAGATGCTCCGGTTCGACCTGTTGGTTCTCACCCTTTTCAGCACCCGTTATCGCTTCCTGCACGGCTTCCTGGCCGCGAATAGTGAATCTGTCAAATCTCATACTAAAAAACACCTCGTGCTTAGTCTTTAATGATAATAAAACTTGAGTGTGTTGTTGTCAACTATTGAATAATATTGTGAGATCGCTATAAATACGTATTTTCTGTGCGTTTATAGGTGACAGCTGTGAGATTGTCGGTTATATTTGTTCCACATCTCTTCATTAGTAACTAGCGGCAAGCCGCCGCCGTACGAAATTGCGATTTATGCCAGCGAGTAGAAAATGAAAATTCTTCGCGAAGTTCTATGGCCGCTGGCCGCTGTTTTTGCCGCCTTTATTGTTGGCGGGATAATTGTCCTGCTGATCGGCGACAATCCATTTCAGACCTTTTATCAACTGATCGGTAATTCGTTTGGCTCGCTAAATAATATCGGCTATACGCTTTTTATTGCAACGCCGCTGATATTTACAGGGCTAGCGGTTGCGGTTGCCTTTCGCTGCGGTCTGCTGAATATCGGTGCTGAGGGACAGTTGTATGTTGCTGCCCTGGCAACCGCGTGGGTTGGCATCAAGTTCGGCGGCGTCATGGTCAACGTTTTTGGTAAGGAAGAAAACTGGTCGTGGTACAGTCTGCCCGCCGTTTTATTAGTCCTGCTGTGTATTGTGACGGCAGTGGTTGCGGGCGGCATTTGGGGTGCGATCCCCGGCATTCTCAAAGCAAAATTTGGCTCGCACGAAGTTATCAATACGATCATGCTGAACTTTATCGGCATATCGCTTGTCAGTTATTTTACTCAATATTATTACAAGATTCCGGGCGATGCGATCCTGCAAACTGCGGAGATCGGCAAGAACGCACACATTCCACGGATCAGTCAATTCATACCCGGAATGCCTGATTTTGTGCCGCTCAGCGTTGCTTTTCTGCTGGCAATATTGATGTGCGTTCTCGTCTATATTTTTTTATGGAAAACAAAATGGGGCTATGAGCTACGGGCCGTAGGTGAAAATCCGTCCGCCGCCGAATATGGAGGCATCTCGGTCAAGAAACAGATAATCCTCGCGATGACGATCTCCGGCGGCTTGGCCGGAATGGTCGCGATCGGCGAGGTTTTGGGCTATCGCTATCGCTACTACGATGGATTTTCAGACGGATGGGGATTTTTGGGTATTGCGGTCGCTTTGCTTGGACGTAATCATCCGCTTGGGATCTTTATTGCCGCGATCTTTTTTGCCGTTTTGAAACGCGGCGAAATATTTGTAGATATCGAAACTAAGTATGTTTCAAAAGATTTGGTCGAAGTATTAGAGGCAATTATCATTATATTTGTCGCCTCCTTGCAGAGATTTACGAGGAAATAATTAATGGGCGAGCTTTTTACACCGGCATTTTTACTCATCCTGCTTTTTTCTATGATACGCAGCGCGACGCCTCTGATCTTTGCGGCTCTCGGCGGGATGTTCTCAGAGCGCGCGGGCGTGATCAACATCGCCCTAGAGGGGTTGATGCTGGCGGGTGCATTTACCGCTGCCGTTGCCACTTACGAGCTGCATAATCCCTATCTCGGATTCCTGGCTGGAATGGCGGTCGGTGCAATTGTGGCGCTGATCTTTGCTATCGCCGTGATCAAATTTGAGGCCGATCAGGTTGTGACCGGATTTGCCGTGAGCCTGCTAATGTTAGGATTTCCTGCCGTAATTAGCAGCCGGCTTTATGATTCGGCCGGCTCGACTCAGCAGATCGCAAAGGAATTTCTACTGCCGGATTATTTCAATCGCATTTCGATCGCGTCGATTCTTGCGTTCCTGCTTGTTCCGGCGTGTTGGTATGTGCTTTACAAGACTCCGTTCGGTCTGCGCATACGTGCGGCAGGTGAAAATCCCGAGGCGGCGGACGCAGCCGGTGTAAATGTTATTAGACTTCGGTATATTGCAGTTGTCTTGTCGGGAGTTCTGGCTGCCGGCGGCGGCGCATACCTTTCCATTGGCCAATCGTCGCTTTTCACACGCGGAATGACCGCCGGCCGCGGATATATAGCCCTCGCCGCGCTCATACTCGCTAAGTGGAAGCCGATACCCGTTCTTTTCGCGTGCCTCTTTTTTGGCTTTACCGAAGCATTATCAATCCAGATGCAGGGTGTGATCAAAATGCCCTCCGGCGAAGACGTTCCGGTTCAATTCATCCAGATCATCCCATACGTTTTAACCATCATCGTCCTCGCGGGCTTTATCGGCCTTTCACGAGCTCCAAAGGCGTTGGGCATTCCGTACAGAAAAGAGAATTGAGCATCAACGTTCTATGATTTTGTAGTAAAATAAGGCCATGCTTACTTCTATCGAAACAACTGCAACAATGGGCGCAGAACGGCAATTGGTCTTGGACGACGATATTCCGGTGCAAGTTTCCGGTCGTGTTCGTGTCATTATTTTGTTCGACGATGACTTTGCTGAGCCTGACTGGATGAAGTCTGCTGCAGCGAATTCCGCTTTCGATTTTCTCACGGACGAAGGTGAAGACATATATTCTCTGGAAGATGGAAAACCGGTGATCGATGAAGCATAAGATTGTTCTTGTTCCCTTTCCGTTTGACGACCTTTCGGCCAGCAAAGTTCGTCCCGCTGTTTGTCTTACCGACGAATTATCGCCATACGGTCATATCGTTTTGGCCTTTATCACTAGCCGCATTTCCGAAGATCCGGGCCGCTCTGAGCTCATTATCGAAGCCGATGATGAAAATTTTGCGGCAACCGGCCTAAAGGTTGCTTCAACCATTCGACTTCACCGGCTAATGACAGTAACGACCTCGATAATAAGCCGTGAACTTGGCACCTGTCAGCCGGTCACGCTTCTGCGATAAACTTGCGTTTGAAGGAACTGTTCGATATTTGACGATCTATGTCTTACGAAAAAGCCGCTGAGGCGGCCGAATTTATCAGATCGAAATACTCCGGCGAGATCAAAACAGCAATCGTCCTCGGGAGCGGTCTCGGTGCGTTTGGTGATGAGTTAACAAATGCAGTTAAGATCCCATACGAGCAAATTCCGGGTTTTGCCCGCTCGACGGTTGAGGGACATGCAGGGCAACTCGTCCTCGGCGAGATCGAAGGTATTGCCGTTGCCGTTCAACAGGGACGTTTTCATTATTACGAGGGCTACGAAATGGAGCAGGTCATACTGCCCGTTCGTACATTTGGCTTGATGGGCATCAAAAATCTCATTTTGACCAATGCCGCCGGCAGCCTCAACTCTGATATGACGCCGGGCAGCCTGATGCTTATAACCGATCATCTGAATTGCCTTGGCGTTAATCCGCTTCGCGGCGCGAACGATTCGCGTTTCGGCCCGCGTTTTCCTGATATGAGCGAGGTTTATGACCGCGACTTTCGGCAGATCGCGAACGACGAGGCAAATGCTATTGCCCATGAGCGTTT
>JBDSCV010000089.1:0-4839 GCA_039920905.1 Pyrinomonadaceae bacterium | reverse complement strand
TGAATCGGCACTGGCAAATTCGTTGGCCGAGTGATTGACGCGAAAATGTTTCGGATAGCCGACATCGACCAGGCCGTTGTAACCACGCCAGCCGTCGGAATGGATAACGGTTTCGATGCTGACACGCCCGCGAATAATGGCTTGCAGCGTACGTCTCTGGACATCGGGAACGACCTCGGTAAACACAGAACCGTTACGTTTGTAGATACCGAAAACGATGGTTTTGCCCGACGCTCCGCGACCTCGTTTGCCGCGAACCCGCTTGGCTCCGAAATACGGCACGCTGACAACTCTGAGCCAGGCGATGACGAATTTTCAAATAGATCTGATTAACGCTTTTATGCGTTATCCCGGTCAACTGAGCTGTTCGATCGGCCGTCAGATCTATTGCAAAATACTTGTTAATTTCTCTGAATTTCCCCTCGGAAATTCGAGAACGCCGATAATAACAGTTTAACCGTTGAATGTCAGTAGTTTAGCCTTGTTCAATTTTAGCTTAACTATTTTAGACCCTAAAAGATTTAACTTACTCTATCAACCTATCAAGAGTAATCTAGCCCCCTGATATGTTGTGAGAATCTCAACGAAGTCTTCTTTTAAGCGATAAATAATTCTGTAATTACCCATGAGAAGTTCGCGAATTTGTGGATTTTGGTATTCGGGAACAACACGGCCAAGCATTGGAAACTGTTCAAGCCGGTCGATACTCGTAATGACATTTAGAACAAACAGATTGGCATAAGGGCTCGAATCTAGAGCAATAAAATCCGCAATAGCATCAAGGTCGTCTGCCGCTTGCGGCGTCCACCTTATTTGAGCCATTTCGATACCCGCTGCTTAACCTCGTCGTGAGAAATGGTTTGACCTGCGTCAGCTTGCGCGATTCCTCGTTCAATCTTTGCAAACAAAAGCCACCGTGCCATAGCATCCTCAAGCTCTGCATTATCAGGCAGATTCTTGACAGCTTCTAATACCATTTCTTTTGTATTCATTGGCCAATATTAGCGTAAATTCCAAAAGGCTTTCAACAAAATTTGGTCAATCAGTTTCGGTTATTTCACATTCGCCGGCTGAGCGGCTTTGGTACGGATGGTGATGCCTTCGCCGCCGATCAACAGCAGTTGACGGGCGTCGAACGATGACATATTTGCCGGGATATAGGACAAGAGAAAGCGGTTTTTTCGCAGTTCGTCGCAGATGAATTTGGCGGCAGTTTGGGCCTCTTCAAACGGAAAGACCTTGCCGCCGGTTCCTTCTGCGAGCTGCGTTATCACGGCCCCGGCCTTTGGCTGATCGCGGCGATAGGCACCGCCGGTGCGGTCGGGGATTTGGAGCGCATAGACCGTTACATTCTCGTTTTGCAGCTCGTTCAAAACAGTATCAAAGTGCGTCTTGCTGCCGCGGTCGAGGCCGTCGCTGATAACGATGACGGCAGTTTTTCGGGTTCCGAGCATCAGCGGGAGCAGAATCTCTTTTATCGAAACGTTGATCGCGTCGAACAGAAACGGATTGCCCTTTTTGCGAAAGGTGCCGAGCGACACTTCCATCTTTTTTGCGTCATCCGTCCATTCCTGAATGATCTCGGCCTTCTCGTCGTACGCAATCACAAAAAGCTGGTCACCGTCGAAGATCTCGTAGGCAAATTCCATCACCGCCTTTTTCATGCTTTCGACCGAGGTTTGTAGCGTTTGGGAATTATCGACAAGTATTACGATCTTTGCCGGACTCGGATCGACGCTGAAATTCTTGATCTTTTGCTCGATTCCGTTTTCATAGAGAAAAAGGTTCTCGAGTTTGATTGGGTCAGTTTTTTTATCATCGCGGGCGGCGGTGACGGTCAGGATCGTGCCTTCGGCGGCGACGCCGCGTGCGCTATGACGCGATTGTGCGGGGACAAACACCGCAAATATTAGCGGTAAGATAATCGAACAAAATGCTGTGCGGCGACCGGTTCTCATTCCTTGGCTGGTTTAGCAACACTCTCCTTGGGTGTCGATTTTGTCTCGTCTTTTCGCTTTGATGCGGTTTCGGGCTTTGTGGTTGATTCGACGGTCGCGCCTTTTTCGGTTTTATCGGGTTTATCAGCTTTTTTAGCGGCATAATCGGTCACATACCAACCCGCACCTTTGAACTGAAAACCCGAAAGCGACCACTGTTTCTCTAGTTTCCCGTGACATTTTTCGCAGGTCGTCAGCGGCGCGTCCGAAACACTCTGGCGTTTTTCGATCTCGAGGCCGCACTGCTGGCATTTGTATTCGTATATCGGCATAAATCCTTTCGAGTGAAAAGTTAAAAGTGTAGAAATCAATTTAAGTGCTTCCGCTTTTCACTATTAACTTTTCACTATTCACTCCTTGGGTCTCGTGTTCGGCCAAAAATTTCTCCGCGTCGATAGCCGCCATGCAGCCAGTTCCGGCGGCTGTCACCGCTTGGCGGTAATACGCATCCTGTGCGTCGCCGCAGGCAAAAACACCGCCAATATTGGTTTTCATCGTTTTCCCTTCGGTAATAAGATACCCGACATCGTCCATATCGAGGACGCCTTTGAAAAGGTCCGTGTTCGGCTTATGACCGATGGCGATGAAAACGCCCTGTGTGGCAAGCGTGCTTTCTTCGTTAGTTTCCGTGTCAAAGATCCTGATGCTTTCGACACCCGCTTCTTTCGTGCCGTTGATCTCACGCACACCTGTGTTCCAAAGTATCTCGATCTTTTCGTGGGCCAGCACGCGATCCTGCATGATCTTGGATGCACGGAACTCGTGGCGGCGGTGAATAAGCGTCACCTTTGACGCAAATTTTGTCAGGAACAAAGCCTCTTCCATCGCGGTGTCGCCGCCGCCGACAACGACGATCGGTTTATCACGGAAAAAGAAACCGTCGCATGTTGCACACGCCGAAACGCCGTTGCCGCCAAGTCCCTCTGGAACCGGCTCCTCGCCCGGAATACCGAGCCATTTTGCCGACGCTCCGGTCGAAATTATGAGTGTGTCCGCCTTGATGATGGTTGTGATCTCGCTGCTGTCCTGAGTGTCCTTGCCAAAAAGCGTAAAGGGGCGCTCCGACAGATCGACGCGGTCGATCCAGACATTGAGGATCTCGGTGCCAAACCGCAGGGCCTGTTCGCGAAATTCGTCCATCAGTATCGGCCCCATTATTCCTTTGGCAAAGCCGGGATAATTTTCGACCTCGGTCGTGATCGTGAGTTGGCCGCCCGGCTGCGGGCCGTCGATAACCAACGGGCCAAGCTGCGCACGGCCAGCGTAAACTGCGGCAGTCAAACCCGCCGGGCCTGAGCCGAGTATGACAACTTTTTTATCGATCTGTTTCTCGTTCATAAATTGACAGGCACCCGCCAAAGAATCTGCTTTGGATTTCGCCTCTACATATAGTATAACTATCGTCTAACTGGTTCGTCTAATAGATCAGCTTTAACATCTGAGATGGTACGTAAACAAAGTTTTCGTGTTAAACTTACGCAGTAAACTACGCACGAAAAAGCTCTGTTAAATATTGGAAATGACCTCTATTCAGCCTCAATTTGACGAAAAACGGTTTGCCCTTAGGATGGCTTTGCGACTGCCTATAGTCGTCTCGGGTCGGTCTGATGATGGCGCAAGGATCGCCGATGACAACATCGTTGAGGGAATCCACGAGTAATAGTTAGAAAAGTGAAAATGTGAAAAAACTGCGAGCGGATAATGCCGAACTTTTTTCACATTTTCGCTTTTAGGGCTTTTCACATTTTTATGTCCAATTACCAAACAATCACCGTCGAAAAACGCGGCAAGGTAGCCGTCCTCACGATCAATCGTCCCGACAAACTCAACGCTCTAAATAGACAGGTTCACGCGGACGGGGTGGCGGCTCTCGGCGAACTTCGCAAGGATGATTCCGTCAGAGTTTTGGTAATAACCGGAGCGGGAGAAAAATCGTTTATCGCGGGTGCGGACATAAGTGAATTTGAGGGTCAGACGCCGGTGACGCAGCGAGATCTCTTTCACGAAAAGACATTTTTCAACACGATCGAGCAATTTCCAAAACCCGTGATCGCGATGGTCAACGGTTTTTGTCTCGGCGGCGGCAACGAACTCGCGATGGCCTGCGATCTGCGGATCGCAAGCGAAACCGCCCGTTTTGCCCAACCGGAAATTAATCTTGGGATCATGTGCGGCGGCGGCGGCACCCAGCGGCTCACACATCTTATCGGCGAAGGCCGTTCAATGGAAATGGTGTTGACCGGCAACATGATCGACGCCGTGACGGCTCACAGATTTGGGCTCATTAATCACATTTATCCTGCTGCCGAACTCGAAGCTGAAACGATGAATCTGGCAGAAAAGATCGCCGAAAAAGCACCGATCGCGTTGCAGCTATCCAAAGAAGCCGTAAAATTTGCCTCCCGCTCAAACCTCGACGAAGGCCTCCGCCGCGAGGTCGATCTGTTTGCGATCTGTTTCTCCACCGAGGACAAAAAAGAAGGCGTCGCCGCATTCCTCGAAAAACGAAAGCCCGTTTTCAAAGGCCGGTAGCATATTTTCTACGTGTGTTAGCGTCGTTAAAGATAATATAACGGATAATTTTTGAGTAAAGACAAAAGAGAGCGATAAAGATTTTCGTTACGGTGATTGAATCTGAATTCGGACTCTTTAAGGTGTAAATAAAAAGTATTCTTCTTAACTCCATTGAATTTTTGCAGGCGTCGTTTGGCATAGTCCAAAAGCTTTCGATGCCATTGATATTTGAATCGGCACTGGCAAATTCGTTGGCCGAGTGATTGACGCGAAAATGTTTCGGATAGCCGACATCGACCAGGCCGTTGTAACCACGCCAGCCGTCGGA